>NZ_JBLNNF010000020.1:0-153011 GCF_047784845.1 Pseudomonas sp. NFX98
CCTTGAAACCGCCATCGCCGGCAAGCCGTGCTCCTACAGGTTATGCGCTCAATTCTCCTGCGCCCGATACGCCCCCGGTGTCAGCCCCGTCCACTTCTTGAACGCCCGGTGAAACGCCGAAGGCTCGGAGAATCCCAGCTGTTCGGCGATCTGCTGCAAGGGCAGATCGTTGCGGCTCAGGTGATAAATCGCAATGTCGCGGCGCAACTGATCCTTCAATTCCTGAAAACTGGTGCCTTCCTCGCGCAGATGCCGGCGCAGCGTCTGCGGACTGATATGCAGGTGCGCGGCGACGGCTTCCAGGTCCGGCCAGCGTGAACTGTCGCTGCTGAGCAAGCGCCGTAACTGACTGCTCAGGCTGTTGCCGTCATCCGGGCGCGACAACAGATTGGCCGGTGAGTGTTCGAGAAAATGCTTGAGGGTGCGATCGTCCTGCAACAGCGGCATGTTCAGGTAGCGGCTGTGAAACAGCAGGCTGCTCTGGGAAGTGGAAAACGTCAGAGGACAAGAAAACAGCAAGTCGTACTCGGCACCGTGTTCCGGCCGCGGATAACTGAACGTGGCCTGCTCCAGGCGAATCCGCTGGCCGATCAGCCAACTGCCGAAACGGTGCCAGATCACCAACAGGCTTTCGCTGAGGAAATGGTCCGGGTCCCAGAGCTGCGAATCGTCCAGGCTCAGGCGGATCATTTCGTCTTCACGCGTCAGGGTCAGGCGCGGGGCGTCGGGGAATAGGCTATAAAACAATAAGCCCCGGTTGAGCGCCTTATCCAGGTTCCGGCAATGGATGACCGCATGGCACATCATCGCGAAGCTGCCCGGCTTGCTGGGACCGTGCCCGAAACCCAGGTATTCGTCGTCCAGCGCCAGCCACAGCGCCTGGATCAGTCGGGTGAACTGCTCCGGGGCGATGCGCGCCCGTGGCTCGTCGAGCAGCTCGGGGCTGATCCCCATTTGCTGCAACAGACTGGAATAGTCGAAGCCACGCCGCTGCGCACCACCGAGCACGGCGCGGGCGAAATGACTGGCGATGGTGCGTTCGCGCATAACAGGCAAATCCATGCATTGAGCGACGGATGGTAGCCGCGGTTCCAATCGATGAACAAGGCGGATATCCGCCAAATTGCAGGAGGCGATTTGGCCGAAGGGCGGAAATCCGCCACTGCCTATTCACCGTCAGAAGACAAAGAAAAACCTGCAGCCCTTGATATCAAAAGGCTTGCTGGGGTTTTGCCGAAGGTGGCACGGGCTTTGCGATACAACCGGTAGATGCCTGCCGTCGCGCGGCTCGAAAAAACAAATCCCTCCAGTGCAGGAGGGTTCGCAATTCAGGTGTCGCCAGCAACAGATGGATGTTGTAGCGCGCACTCTTGAGGAACTTTGCAATGACGACTCGTCAGCCACTGTACAAATCCCTGTATTTCCAGGTGATCGTTGCAATTGTCATCGGTATTTTGCTCGGTCATTTCTATCCCCAGATCGGTGTGGCCGTTAAGCCACTGGGTGACGGGTTCATCAAGCTGATCAAAATGATCATCGCCCCAATCATCTTCTGTACCGTTGTCAGCGGTATCGCCGGCATGCAGGACATGAAATCGGTCGGCAAGACCGGCGGTTACGCGCTGCTCTACTTCGAAATCGTTTCGACCATCGCTCTGCTGGTTGGCCTGGTCGTGGTCAACATCGTGCAGCCAGGCGCTGGCATGCACATCGACGTCAGCACCCTGGATGCTTCCAAAGTCGCCACTTACGTTGCGGCCGGTGCTGATCAAAGCGTCATCGGCTTCCTGCTCAACGTGATCCCGAGCACCATCGTCGGCGCGTTCGCCACGGGTGACATCCTGCAAGTGCTGATGTTCTCGGTGATCTTCGGTTTCGCCCTGCATCGCCTGGGTGCCTACGGCAAGCCGCTGCTGGACTTCATCGATCGCTTCGCCCACGTGATGTTCAACATCATCAACATGATCATGAAGCTCGCGCCAATCGGTGCCTTCGGTGCGATGGCCTTCACCATCGGTGCCTACGGTGTCGGCTCGCTGGTGCAGCTGGGTCAACTGATGATCTGCTTCTACATCACTTGCCTGCTGTTCATCCTGATCGTGCTGGGCGGCATCGCTCGCGCTCACGGCTTCAGCGTTCTGAAAATGATCCGCTACATCCGTGAAGAACTGCTGATCGTGCTGGGTACTTCCTCTTCGGAATCGGTACTGCCACGCATGCTGGTCAAGATGGAGCGTCTGGGTGCACAGAAATCCGTCGTGGGTCTGGTGATCCCGACCGGTTACTCGTTCAACCTCGACGGTACTGCGATCTACCTGACCATGGCGGCCGTGTTCATTGCCCAGGCAACTGACACCCACATGGACATCACGCACCAGATCACCCTGTTGGTGGTGTTGCTGCTGTCTTCCAAAGGCGCTGCCGGTGTGACCGGTTCGGGCTTCATCGTGCTGGCTGCGACCCTGTCCGCCGTTGGCCACCTGCCGGTTGCCGGTTTGGCGCTGATCCTCGGTATCGACCGCTTCATGTCCGAAGCCCGTGCCCTGACCAACCTGGTCGGTAACGCAGTGGCGACCATCGTCGTGGCCAAGTGGGTCAAGGAACTGGACACCGACGTGCTGCAATCCGAGCTGGCCTCGGGCGGTCGCGGCATTGCCGACGAGCCTAAAGACGATGTTCTGGGCCATGTCGAAGGGGCAACCCCGACTAACGCCAAGTAAGCCTTGTCGTCATGAAAAAACCCGCTTCGGCGGGTTTTTTTCTGCCTGCGACCTGAGCACAACGGTCAGCGTCACTGGCACATAAGGTGATTGCCCCTGAGCGTCCGGCTGCCTAGTCTGGAGGCATCATTCAGGGGGAACATTCATGCTCGGTCCACTGGCATCACTCAAGGTTCTGGATTTCTCGACACTGCTGCCGGGGCCGTTCGCCTCGTTACTGCTGGCGGACATGGGCGCCGAAGTGCTGCGCATCGAATCACCGACGCGCATGGATCTTGTGCGTGTACTGCCGCCCCACGACCAGGGCGTATCGGCCAGTCACGCCTATCTCAATCGCAATAAACGCAGCCTGGCGCTGGACCTCAAGCAGCCCGAAGCACTGGAGGTGATCAAGCAGCTGTTGCAGGACTACGACATTGTGCTGGAACAGTTCCGCCCCGGCGTCATGGAGCGTCTGGGCCTGGGTTATGAAGCTTTGAAGGCGATCAATCCGAAGCTGATTTATGTGTCGATCACCGGCTACGGCCAGACCGGTCCCTACAAGGACCGCGCCGGCCATGACATCAATTACCTGGCGTTGGCCGGGCAGGCGAGCTACACCGGCCGCGCCGACAGCGGACCGCTGCCCTTGGGCGCGCAGGTGGCGGATGTTGCCGGTGGTTCGCTGCACGGGGTGATCGGCCTGTTGGCGGCGGTGATCGCCCGCCAGCAAACCGGGCAGGGGCAGCATCTGGATGTGAGCATGACCGACTGCGCCTTCAGCCTGAACGCCATGGCCGGCGCCGGGTATCTGGCCTGTGGCGTCGAGCCGGGTCGCGAAGACCAGATACTCAATGGCGGCAGTTTCTACGACTACTACCGTTCAAGGGATGGACGCTGGCTGTCGGTGGGCAGCCTGGAGCCGGCATTCATGAAGCAGTTGTGCGTGGCGTTGGGGCTCGAAGAACTGGCGAGCCTGGGCCTGTCGCCACAACCGGCGCAGCAGAAGAAGCTCAAGGATGCGCTGAAAGTCGAATTCGAGAAGCATGACTTCGCTGAACTCAGCGCGCTGTTTGCCGAGCTGGATGCCTGTGTCGAGCCGGTGTTGAGTCTCGGCGAAGCCTTAAAGCATCCGCAGTTGCGGGCGCGGGAGCTGGTGACGCAAGTGCCGCGTGGGGATGGTTCGAGTCAGGCGCAGATGGCGTGCCCGCTGAAGTTTTCGGATGGCTTGCCGCAGCCTCGGCATATTGGTGCGGCGTTGGGGGAGCATACGGATCAGGTGTTGGGGGAGTTGGGGTTTAGTGCGCAGCGGATTGAAGAGTTGCGGCGGGCCAAGGTGGTTCTCTAGTGCCCGTGCCGGCCTCATCGCGGGCAAGCCGGCTCCCACAGTGGTTGCGGTCGTTCACAAATTTTATGCACAAAACCAATACCTGTGGGAGCGGGCTTGCCCGCGATGAGGCCGGTTTGGGCACAAAAAATCCAACTACTCGACCCGCATCTCCCCGCTAAACACCAAGGTACTGCGACACCGCCGACACAAATACCGCCGCCCTTGCCGCACCAGACCATGACGCTGTGACGAAAACGGAAAATCACTGTCGGGGCACGGGCATTTGTAGATGTAGCGGGTCACGCTGCGGCGTTTGACATCGTAGGTGTGGCAGCGATTGGGCGGCAGTTCGTACACGCCGCGCATGATCAGTTGCCACTCTTCGCCATGGGGCTGGATGCGGTCGCCGAACAATTGATGGGCGATCAGGTGCGCGACTTCGTGGGCCACGGTCTGCTTGAGGAAGTCTTCGGTGTTTTCCCGGTACAGCTGCGGGTTGAAGCGCAGCAGGTTCTCGTGCAAATGTGCGACACCGGCTTTTTGTCCGCGCAGCTTGAGGCTCACCACGGGACGTTTGAAAGGTCGTTTGAAAAAGGATTCGGCTTGTTGGAAACAGTCTTCGACGCGGGTATTGAGTTGCTCGGGCATGCTTGATGGATCTCCAGAGACGTCGAGTATGCCGCAACCCCGGGGCCTTGCGAATCGCCAAGACGCCGAATGGTCGCGACCGTTTCTGTTGCTCAAGCAGTAAAAGGCCGCCTTGCGGCGGCCTGTGTCGGCAGACTCTAGTTATTCTGTGCAGTCAGTTCGTATAGACCGGCCCCACGCCGAGTCCCCAGACAATCACGGTGAACGCCATGATGGCCACCAGCACCACCAGGCCTACGGCGAGCACCGAGCTGGAAAACAGGAATCCCTCGTCAGATGGAATGTTCATGAAGGTCGGTAGCCCGACATACAGCAGGTAGACGGTGTAGCAGATCGCCGCTGTTCCGATGATCATCCCCAGCCACAAGTGTGGATACAGTGCCGCCACGCCGCCAATGAACAGCGGAGTCGCGGTATAGGTCGCGAACGCCACGCAACGGGCCAGGCTCGGGTTGGCATCGTAGGTGCGGGCCATCCAGTGAATGAATGCCCCCATCACTGCAACGCCGCCGAGCATCGCCAGGTACGACATGACCGACATCCATAGCGCACTTTCCATCGTCAGCATCACCGGCGCGCGATTGCCGATGACCCAACCGACCTGCGTGGTGCCGATGAACGCCGACACAGCAGGGATCGCCGCCAGAATCAGTGTGTGAGTCAGGTACATGTGGCTGATGCTTTCCTCCTGGTCGCCACGGATTTCTTTCCATTCTTGGTCAGGGTGGGTGAAGAGCCCCACTACGTGATGGATCATGCCAGTCACTCCTCTTGTTTTTACCGTCGCCCCCCAGTGGAGCGCCTACGAGCCAATGCGGCCAAGTAAGTAATAGGTCTGGAATTCGAATGCGACCTTATGTCGCAGTATAGGAAGGTCTTAACCGCACAAGGAGCAGGGGCTTAGAGCAAATTGCGCTGTAAACCCACGGCTTAATCGCAGTTGCATCTGTAGGAGCTGCCGAAGGCTGCGATCTTTTGACCTTCAGCGGTTTAAAGTCAAAAGATCGCAGCCTGCGGCAGCTCCTACGGTAGGCGCTCCGTCAGGACGCTTCGCCCATGGAGAGTTTTTGCGTAAAATGCCCGCCTTTCGTCACACCTCACGGATTTCGCGTCATGGGCACTCTTACGGTCAACCAGAACAAACTGCAAAAGCGCCTTCGCCGTCAGGCCGGTGAGGCGGTTGCCGACTTCAACATGATTGAAGACGGCGACAAGGTCATGGTCTGCCTGTCCGGTGGCAAGGACAGCTACACCATGCTCGATGTGCTGATGCACTTGCAGAAGGTCGCGCCGATCAAGTTCGAGATCGTGGCCGTGAACATGGACCAGAAGCAGCCGGGCTTCCCGGAGCATGTGCTGCCGGCCTACCTGAAAGAGTTGGGCATCGAGTACCACATCGTCGAGAAAGACACTTACTCGGTGGTCAAGGAGCTGATTCCTGAGGGCAAAACCACGTGCTCGCTGTGCTCGCGCCTGCGTCGCGGCACGCTGTACACCTTCGCCGACGAAATCGGCGCGACCAAAATGGCCCTCGGTCATCATCGCGACGACATCGTCGAGACGTTCTTCCTGAACATGTTCTTCAACGGTTCGCTCAAGGCCATGCCGCCGAAACTGCGGGCCGATGACGGGCGCAACGTGGTGATCCGCCCGTTGGCCTACTGCAACGAAAAAGACATCCAGGCCTACTCGGACCTCAAGCAATTCCCGATCATCCCGTGCAACCTCTGCGGTTCCCAGGAAAACCTGCAACGTCAGGTGGTCAAGGACATGCTCCAGGAGTGGGACCGCAAGACGCCGGGCCGCACCGAGAGCATTTTCCGCAGCCTGCAGAACGTGATCCCGTCGCAACTGGCGGACCGCAACCTGTTCGACTTCACCAACCTCAAGATCGACGAGACGGCGGCTTCGCGCTTCGTCAATGTGGTTAACCTCTGATTAAAACTGTAGGAGCGAGCCTGCTCGCGATGGCGTAGTTTCAGTCGACATCAATGTTGAATGACCCACCGCGATCGCGAGCAGGCTCACTCCTACATTTGTTTTTTGTTTCAACCTCCAGGAGAGGGCATGCGCGACTACAAGTGGCTGAATGAATACTGCTTGAACCGTTTCGGTTCGGCAGCTGAACTGGAAGCCCATCTGCCCGTTCCCAAAACCCCGGCGCAACTGCGCGATATCACCGACGATCGTTACCTCTCGACCATGGCGTTGCGTGTGTTCCGCGCCGGGCTCAAGCACAGCCTGGTGGATGCCAAGTGGCCGGCCTTCGAAGAAGTGTTCTTCAAGTTCGACCCGGAAAAAGTCGTGCTGATGAGCGCCGAACATCTCGAGCGTTTGATGCAGGACGCGCGGATCATCCGCCACCTGGGCAAGCTCAAGAGCGTGCCGCGCAATGCGCAGTTTGTGCTGGATGTCGCCCGCGAGAAGGGCAGCTTCGGGGCGATGATCGCCGAATGGCCGGTGATCGATATCGTCGGCCTCTGGACCTTCCTGAAAAAGCGTGGCCATCAGTTGGGCGGTTTGTCGGCGCCGCGTTTTTTGCGCATGGTTGGCAAGGACACCTTTGTGCCGAGCTATGACGTGGTGGCGGCGTTGAACGCGCAGAACATCATCGACAAAGTGCCGAGCAGCCTGCGTGACCTGGCGTTGGTGCAGGATGTGTTCAACCAGTGGTACGAAGAAAGTGGCGGGCGACCGATGAGCCAGATTTCGATGATGCTGGCTTATACCGTCAATCATTGATAAATGGGTAAGGATCAAAAGATCGCAGCCTTCGGCAGCTCCTACATGGATCGGAATACACCTGTAGGAGCTGCCGAAGGCTGCGATCTTTTTTATTCAGGCGACGGAGACTTGGCCCTCGCCAGCCAATTTGCGGTTCAATTGATACCGCCACCGCACATACAACAGCGCCGAACAGAACACCGCCAGGCTCGCACCCATCTCCAGCAAACCGAAAATCTGCCGATTCGGGTCATACGCGGCCAATGCGCCCTTGATGAAATACAGGTTCACCACAAAGCACATCCATGAATGCCCGCGCGGGCTGCCGATAATCATCCCCGGCGCCAGTATCAGCAGCGGCACCAGTTCGATCAGCAAAATCACCCATGGCCGCGCGCCGTGCAGATCGGCGACCAGCAGGTAGTAAACGCACAGCAGCCCCACCAGACCCAAAAAACACAACAGACTGATCACGCGCATGGCCCGGACACGGGGTTCGAGCCAATCGATGGTGGGCAGGATTTTCGGCTTCTTGGCCACTCTCAGCCCTCCAGTTTCTGTGCAGTCTTGGCCAGGCGCATGCCCAGCGCGCGGCACAGCGCCACTTCATGTGAATCCAGACCGCTTTTGCCATCGGCCCCGGCGTGGTGGCTGGCGCCGTAGGGCGTACCTCCACCCTGGGTTTCCAGCAATGCCGATTCGCTGTAGGGCAGGCCGGTGATCAGCATGCCGTGGTGTAGCAACGGCAGCATCATCGACAGCAGGGTGGTTTCCTGGCCGCCGTGCAGGCTCGCCGTGGAAGTGAACACGCCGGCTGGTTTGCCCACCAGCGCGCCGGTCAGCCACAGGTTGCTGGTGCCGTCGAGGAAGTATTTGAGCGGCGCCGCCATGTTGCCGAAGCGGGTCGGACTGCCCAGGGCCAGGCCTGCGCAGTTTTTCAGGTCGTCGAGGCTGGCATAGAGCGCACCTTCGTCCGGAATATCCGGCGCTACGGCCTCGCACTCGGTGGAAATCGCCGGCACCGTGCGCAACCGCGCTTCAAGACCGGCCTGTTCCACGCCACGGGCAATCTGCCGGGCCATTTCGTTGGTCGAGCCGCTGCGGCTGTAATACAGCACCAGAATGTACGGCGCACTCATGGCAATAATTCCAGGATCTGCTCCGGCGGACGGCCGATGACGGCTTTGTCGCCAACTTCGAGAATCGGTCGCTCCATGAGTTTCGGGTGGGCGGCGATGGCGGCGATCAATTGCGCCTCGCTCAGATTGCTGTCGGCGAGGTTGAGGGTTTTGTACTCGTCCTCGCCGGTGCGCAGCAATTGCCGGGCGCTGATGCCGAGTTTGCCTAGCAGACTCTGGATCTGCGCGGCGTCCAGCGGGGTTTCAAGGTAGCGGACCACGGTGGGGGTCAGCCCACGGGCTTCCAGCAATTCGAGCGCTCCGCGGGATTTCGAGCAGCGCGGGTTGTGATAAAGCGTCAGATCGGTCATGTGCGGGTCGCATCTTGCGTAAGGTGGCGGCTATTCTAACCGTGCAGCGCGCATTCCAGAACCGCGAGAGGCGATGGGTCGCAGGCGCATTCAATTTTTGACAAGGAACACGACATGACAAGGCGACTGGCAGCGGCATTGACGATCATCGGGGCGTTGATGCTGGGGGGCTGCGGTAACGACTACGGGATCGATCAGAACGGGCAGAAGGTCGCCGCCGAACGTCTGGACGGTAAATGGCTGGTGCTCAATTACTGGGCTGAATGGTGCGGTCCGTGCCGTACCGAGATTCCAGAGTTGAACACCTTGGCCGAGCAGCTCAAGGACAAGAAGATTGGTGTGTTTGGGGTCAACTTCGACAATGTGCAGGGCGAAGAACTGAAAGGCGCCAGTGAAAAACTGGGTATCAAATTCACTGTGCTGGCGCAGGACCCTTCCGAGGTATTCGAGTTGCCGCGCAGTGAAGCGCTACCGGTGACCTACATCATCGATAACAAGGGCAAGGTGCGCGAGCAGTTGATGGGCGAACAGACGGCGGCGGGGGTGATGGCGAAGCTGGAGGCGTTGCAGGCTAAGAATTAAAGCAAAAGATCGCAGCCTTCGGCAGCTCCTACAGGGCGTACGACAATCCATGTAGGAGCTGCCGCAGGCTGCGATCTTTTCGGGATCAACCCTCTTCAAGCCACCAGCGCAGCGGCTTGCCTTCGGCCGGCCAGAAGCGCATCTGCTCGATCGACGAGACGTCCCAGCGTTGCACGCCTTCCAGCGCCTGAAGGAAGCGTTTTTCCTGCTCCATCAGCGCTGGCGCGCAAAGTTTGCGGGTGCTGCCGATCTTGCCGAAGCTCAGCTTGTTGCCTTCCAGGGTGTACGGCGCGAACCAATGGTTGCAGCCACCGTTGCCGTAGGCGCGACCGTCTTCACCGAGGGTGATGGTCAGGTGGCTGTAATCCATCAACGGCCGCTCGCCGATCCACTCCAGAATGTAGCTGCGGTTTTGTTGCAATTGCACAGGCTCGGCGGCACAACCCAGCAGGCTTGCACCGACCATACCGGCCAGGGCGAGGCGTTTCATCACGCGGGCTCCTGACATTTCGGGCACAGGTGTTTTTCGCCGACGGTGGTCCAGCCCAACTCGGCAATCCGCGCAGTGGCGGCAGGCTTTTCGGCCTTGTTGCCCAGTTTGGCGTCGACCGCGAACTCGAAGCTCAACTCTTTGGCGCAGCTGTCGCAGTTCACTTGCCAGGTGTGAATCGCCAACTCGCCGAACACCGGACCGCTGGCCACCGCGACCCATTGACCGGGCGGGTTGATCAAGTGGCGAACCGTTTCGACGGTCAGGCGCATGGACAAGTCCTTGGCACCTTTGAGGGTCACTACCAACACGTCGTTATTACGAATCGAGCCGCCGTTGCCGGTGACTTGATAACGACCCGGCACCAGGGCGCGGCATTCGGTGAGGGTGTGTTGCGGGTTCATCAGGCTGTAGCGGAAATCGTGTTCGACCATGGGTCCTCCAAATATGCGCGGTATGCTAGCACGGGCTTGCGCGCAGGATGGCGTGGGCATATGACCTTCGATCAGGTTCAATTTAACGGTCGAGTCATGGCACACTGCCGCTTTTGCATCCCTAAGGAATGGACATGGCGTTAATCGAGTGTTTTGAATGCAAGCAACGCATCAGTTCAACGGCGCCTGCTTGCATTCATTGCGGTGCGCCAGCAGAGGCGGGGCAAGCCGCAGCCGCAGCCTCAGCGCAAGAAGCAGTGATTTCGTTCGGGCGGTTACCCACCAATGAAAGTGTGCCGCGGGTGACGCCGGCGGCGTTTGGGCGTCGACGCAAACCCGAAGCTGAACCTGAACCTCAAATCCAGGCCCCGGCTGCAGCGCCCGCAGGACCGCGCCCGGTAGAACTCTGGCTGAAGATCATGGTGTTTTTGCTGCCGCCGTTTTTTGTCTGGTTCCTGCTGCGCCCCGGGCATAGCTGGCTGGCGCGTTTGATCGGCTTTGGTTGGCTGGGGCTGATGATTCTTTTGTCGAAGGCCTGAGCCGATCAGCCCTCGACTTGATTCTGTAGCGTACCGGTCGCCCACGTCGAGATGTTCTGCAAGGTGGTCGCGGCAATCGCGCCCAGGGCTTCGCGTGTCAGGAAGGCCTGGTGCGCGGTGACGATCACGTTGGGGAATGTCAGCAGTCGCGCCAGGACATCGTCCTGCAAGGGCAGGTCGGAGCGGTCCTCGAAAAACAGCTGCGCCTCCTCCTCATACACATCCAGCCCCAGATAGCCCAACTGGCCGTTCTTCAACGCGTCGATCAGCGCCGGTGTGTCCACCAGACCGCCGCGACCGGTATTGATCAGCATCGCCCCCGGTTGCATGTGCGCCAGTGATTCGCGGTTGATCAAATGTTTGCTCTGTTCATCGAGCGGGCAGTGCAGGCTGATGATCTGCGATTCGGCCAGCAATTGCGGCAAGCTCAGATAACGGGCGCCCAGCGCTTCGACCTGAGGGTTGGGGTATGGGTCATAGGCCAGCAAATGGCAGCCGAAGCCGTTCATGATTTTGGCGAAGGTCGCGCCGATCTGCCCGGTGCCGACCACGCCTACGGTCTTGCCCACCAGATCGAAACCGGTCAGCCCGTGCAGGCTGAAGTCACCTTCGCGGGTGCGGTTGTAGGCGCGGTGCAAACGGCGGTTGAGTGCCAGGATCAGCGCCACCGCGTGTTCGGCCACGGCATGGGGCGAGTAGGCCGGAACGCGCACGATCGCCAATCCCAGGCGTTTGGCCGCTGCCAGGTCGACATGGTTGTAACCGGCCGAGCGCAGGGCGATCAAGCGTGTGCCGCCGGCGGCCAGGCGTTCAAGCACCGGGGCGCCGAGGTCGTCGTTAATGAAGGCGCAGACCACTTCGTGATGCTCGGCCAACGCTGCCGTATCGAGGCTTAGTCGTGCTGCTTGAAAGTGCAATTCGATGCCGGACGGCAAGTCGGCGGCAAGAAAACTGTCGCGGTCGTAGGTCTGGCTGCTGAAAAGAATCGTGCGCATGCTGTCCTCTTGAACACTGATGTCCTGGCGCTCTCACGCATCCGTAGGAGCTGCCGAAGGCTGCGATCTTTTGACCTTGATTTTTGGCGATCACGAAGCCGCCCAAAATCAAAAGATCGCAGCCTTCGGCAGCTCCTACATTATTAGCCCTTCCACTGTTCGACCACGTTGCGCTGAATCAAGCATTGATCCGTGCCTGGGCGGCCAGACGATTGATCGCCCGGTCGAGTTCTTCGAGTGCGCCGAAGGCTTTAGGGTCTTGTTGCTTGAGCAGGGTTTCGCTGCGTTGGCAGGCGGCGCGCAGTTGCGGTACGCCGCAATAACGAGTGGCGCCGTGCAGGCGATGGACCCGTTCGATCAAGGCGTTGTGATCGTGGCTTGCCTGTGCCTGGCGAATCGCTTCGCGGTCGGCTTCCAGCGAGGCCAGCAGCATTGCCAGCATGTCTGCCGCCAGATCGGCCTTGCCGGCGGCCAGGCGCAAACCTTCTTCGTGATCCAGCACCAATAATTCATAAGCGCTGCCATGGCTGTCTGCGGAGCGTTCCGGGACCTGATTGCGCAGCGCCAGACCACTCCACTTCAACACCACCTGTGCCAGCTGCCGTTCGCTGATCGGTTTGGTCAGGTAGTCGTCCATGCCGCTTTGCAGCAATGCACGTTTTTCGTTGGCCATGGCGTGGGCGGTGAGGGCGACGATCGGCAGCGGCGTGCAATGCCGTTCGCTTTCCCACTGGCGGATCGCTTCGGTGCTCTGGCGTCCGTCCATGCCGGGCATCTGCACGTCCATCAGCACCAGATCGAAGGTCTCGCTCTGCACCGCTTTGATGGCGGCGTAACCGCTCTCCACGGCCAGTACTTTGGCGCCCATGTCTTCGAGCAGGGTTTGCACCAACAACAGGTTCGCCGGGTTGTCGTCGACACAAAGCACTTTCGGCGCGCGGCTGGAAACCGGTTCACCGGGTTCGCTGCGGGGCAAGCGCGGGTTGACCAGATCGGACAGCGCACGCCGCAGTTTGCGGGTACAGGCCGGTTTGGCCTGGAGCTGGCTGTGAGGGTTGGGCACCGAGAGGTGGAACAGCGTCTGCTCCGTGGTCGGGCACAGCACCAGCACTTTGCAGCCCAGGTGTTCGAGGTCCCAGATGTGCTGGTTGAGGCGCTCGGGTGGCATGTCGTTACTGGTGACGCCCAGCACCGCCAGATCAATCGCCTGATCAGTCTGATGCGCGCCGGTTACGCCATTGGTCAGGCTTTCCAGGGTATTGAACGGGGTGACGGCGAGGCCGCAATCCTCCAGTTGGTGCTGCAATGCCTGACGGGCCAGTTCATGATTTTCCAGTACCGCCACACGCCGGCCGAGTAGCGGCGGACCGGGCAGGTCTTCGGCGTCGTCGCGGGTTTTCGGCAGGCTCAGGCTGATCCAGAACTCCGAACCTTCGCCCGGTGTGCTGTCGACGCCGATCTCGCCGCCCATCTGTTCGATCAGGCGCTTGGAAATCACCAGTCCCAACCCGGTGCCGCCGGGTTGTCGCGACAGCGAGTTGTCCGCCTGACTGAACGCCTGGAACAGCGCGCGCACATCCTGGTTCGACAGGCCGATGCCGGTGTCCTGGATGCTGATGCGCAGTTGCACGCTATCTTCGTGTTCTTCTTCAAGCATGGCGCGGGCAACGATGGTGCCTTCGCGGGTGAACTTGATCGCGTTGCTGACCAGGTTGGTGAGGATCTGCTTGAGTCGCAGCGGATCACCCACCAGCGACAACGGCGTGTCGCGGTAAACCAGACTCACCAGTTCCAGCTGCTTGGCGTGGGCGGCCGGGGCGAGGATGGTCAGGGTGTCCTGCAGCAAGTCGCGCAGGTTGAACGGAATATGGTCGAGCACCAGTTTGCCGGCCTCGATCTTCGAGAAGTCGAGGATCTCGTTGATGATCCCCAGCAGGCTGTCGGCGGATTTTTCGATGGTGCCCAGGTAGTCGAGCTGGCGCGGGGTCAGCTCGCTTTTTTGCAGCAGGTGCGTGAAACCGAGAATGCCGTTGAGCGGCGTGCGGATTTCGTGGCTCATGTTGGCCAGGAACTCGGACTTGATCCGGCTCGCTTCCAGGGCTTCCTTGCGCGCCAGGTCGAGCTCGATGTTCTGGATTTCGATGGTTTCGAGATTCTGGCGCACGTCTTCGGTGGCTTGGTCGATGCTGTGCTGCAATTCTTCCTGGGCATTTTGCAGGGTGCCGGCCATGCGGTTGATGCCGGACGCCAGTTCATCCAGCTCCTGACTGCCGAGGGGCGGCAGGCGGGTTTCCAGATGACCGTCCTTGAGTTGGGCCACGGCTTGCTTGATCTGGCTTAACGGGCCATTGATCGTGCGCCCCATGCGCAATGCCAGCAGCGCCGCCCCGCAAAGACCGGCGGCGATCATCATCAGGCTGGCAAACAGGCTGCGGTAACCGCGCAGCAGCATGCCGTTGTGGGACAGTTCGAGCTCGACCCAGCCCAGCAGGCGGTCGGCTTCATCGGGAATCACGTCGCCGGCCAGGTTGCGGTGTTTGCCGAACACCGGCAGCAAATAACGGGTCGCGTCATTGCCGCTGCGGCGCAGCATCTGCGAGCCGTCGCCTAGGGGCGCCTGATTGAGCATGGTCGGTCCGGCGTGGGCCAGGAGCGTGCGGTCCGGCGCGAGAAAGGTCACGGCACGCACGTCCGGTTGTTCCAGGGATTGCGTGGCGATGCGTTCCAGCAGCTCATTGTTGTGATGACCCATGGCTGGTGCCACCAGTGGCGCCAGTTGCTCTGCGATCATTTCACCGCGCTGCATCAGTTGGGTTTGCAGGTCCGATTGCTGCATCCAGGTAAAATAGCCGCCCAGGACCAACGCCATCAGGCTGGTCGGCAACAGGGTCAGCAACAGCACGCGGCCTTTAATTCCCAGTTTCTTGAGCACGCATCTCTCCTGCATCCAGCTATCGATAGACCTGCGCATGCGTCCGGCACGCGTCACCTGCGCAGTGTAGCGATTTGCCGGCGGGCAATCTTCGTAAAATTGATGTCGTCATTCGTCGGTTGGCTCGACACTTTTACAGGCTGGACGAACCCGTGGGTTGCCCTGTGCGACGCAATCTTGAATAATTGTCAACTGAGAATTATTTGCAGATACTCATGACTCCCATTGCTGCCGGCCATCCCCGTATCCTTTCCATCGAAGACGACCTCGTGCTCGGTGCCTATGTCCACGAGCATCTGGGCCGTAGCGGCTTTCAGGTGACCTGGTGCCAGAATGGCCAGGAAGGTCTGGACGCTGCCCGCGATCAAGCCTTCGATGTGGTGCTGATGGATATTTTGCTGCCGGGCCTGGATGGACTGTCGGTGCTGACGCAATTGCGCCAGAGCCATTCCACGCCGGTATTGTTGATGTCGGCGCTCGGTGCCGAGGCGGATCGCATCAGCGGCTTCCGCCTGGGCGCCGACGACTACCTGCCCAAGCCCTTCAGCATGGTCGAGTTGCGCGTGCGCATCGAAGCGATTCTGCGCCGGGTTGCGCTTGATCGCCGACCAACAACCGCGGCGATTGCCCCGGCGGCAGACAACCTGCGTTTCGACGACGAACTGTTCGAGGTTTTCTACGGCGGGCAGGCGGCCGGCCTGACCCGTAGCGAATACAGGCTGCTGGAAACCCTCAATCGCAACGGCGATGAAGTGTTGAGCAAAGCCTTCCTTTATCAACATGTGCTGCAACGCGGTTACGCGGCCCATGACCGCAGCCTGGACATGCATATCAGCCAGATCCGCCGCAAGCTCAAGGCCATCGGTTATACCGAGCGTGAAGTGCGCACGGTCTGGGGCAAGGGCTACATCCTGAGCGCCAGCGATGAGATGTAATGTGCCGGGGCGGCACTCGCTGTTCTGGAAACTCGCCTTTTTACTGGTGGCGTTCTGCCTGCTGATGATCTGGTTGAGCTGGTCCTGGGGCCGCTACATGGAGCAGCGAAACCAGTTCCTCTCCGATGAGGCCCGCCGCACTCTGACGCGTTACGCCGCCGAAGCCGAACAAGCGTGGCAATTGCGCCAGAGCACCGGCGTCGATGACTGGCTGCAAGGCATGTATCAGCGGGAAAAAAGCTGGGTCGGTGTGATCGGCGGTGATTTGCAATCATTGAGCAACCAGTCGCTGACGGACAAGCAAATCGAGCGCCTGACCTATTTGCGCGGCCTCGATTGGCCGATCCACAAAAAAGGTCGGCCATGGATGCGCGTGCCGTTTCCCGGCGATCCCTCCGCCGGCAGCCTGGTGATCGAATTGCCCCAACGCTTCGTGCCCGGGCAATACCGGGTATTCTGGCGCGTGATCACCAACGGCGTGATTCCGGGACTGTTCACCTTGCTGCTGTGCGTCGGGCTGTACCGTTTGCTGGTGGTGCCGCTCAATCACCTTCGCGCACAGGCCAATGCCTGGCGTGCCGATCAGTTGAATGTACGGTTGTCGAGCCGGACCACCAATCGCTCCGATGAGTTGGGTGAACTGGGCAGGGCGTTCAATCACATGTCCGAACGCCTGCAAACTACCGTGGCGCTGCAACAGCAATTGCTGCGCGACCTGTCCCACGAACTGCGCACGCCGCTGAGTCGCCTGCGGGTGGCCAGCGAAAGTGAACAAGGGCTGGAAGCCCTGCGCGAGCGTATTGGCCGCGAAGTCGATGGCATGCAACGGCTGGTGGAAGACACATTGCAACTGGCCTGGCTCGACACCGAACGCACGCGATTGCCCGATGAAGCGATCCAGGTCCAGGCTTTGTGGGAAATGCTCACCGAAAACGCCTGCTATGAAAGCTGCTGGTCGCCCGCCCAATTGCGCTGCGAAGTCGATGCTTCCTGCTGGGTGCGCGGTAACCTCAACACTCTGGCCCAGGCGCTGGAAAACATGTTGCGCAACGCCATCCGACACTCGCCGGCCGGTGGCATCGTCGCCCTCGGTGGCCGACGTGAGGGCAAGTTCTGGCATCTGTGGCTGGAGGATCAGGGTGGCGGTGTCGACGAAGCGGATCTTGAGCGGATCTTCCTGCCGTTCACGCGCCTGGATGGCTCGCGGCCGGGCAATGGCGGCTTTGGTCTGGGCTTGAGCATCGCCAGGAACGCGGTGAAGCGTCAGGGCGGAAAGCTTTGGGCGCAGAACACCGGGAGCGGGTTGCGGATGAATATGCGGTTGTTGGCGGATGTTGATAGTGCGTCTGAGGACACCATCGCGAGCAGGCTCGCTCCTACAGTGACCGTGTTTGAGCCGCGAAATGTGTGAGTTTCCCGGTATCTTGTGGGAGCGGAACTGCTTTCGAAGAGGCCCTTCGAACCACCATCAGGCTCATCATGCCGGAGCGTTCCCGAGTTGTTGTACGAAATTTCCGAAAGGGTATCACCGGCATTTTGAGGCTTCCTTGACCGTTTAAGCTCTGGCTTTTACTCATCCTCAAGGAGTCGGGCATGAATGCACCCAGCGTTCCCGTTAGCACAAGTGATCACCGTTTCGATGAAGTCCTTGCGCTGATTCACAGTTCCAGACAAAAGGCCATTCAAGCGGTCAATACCCAACTGATCGAGTTGTACTGGCAGGTCGGCGCTCACATCAGTCGAAAGCTGGAAAACGCTGAATGGGGTGATGCCGTAGTCGGGCAGTTGGCCGCGCATCTGGCTAAGACTCAACCGGGGTTGCGCGGTTTTGCCCGGCCTAATCTGTTTCGCATGCGCCAGTTTTACGAAACTTACCGGAGCGACGAGAAAGTCTCACCACTGGTGAGACAATTACCTTGGACCCATAACCTGGTCATCTTCAGCCAGAGTAAACACCCGGAAGAACGGGAGTTTTACTTGCGTATGGCGGTTCAGGAGAAGTGGTCGAAGCGTGAACTGGAGCGCCAGTTCAAAGCTGCGCTGTTCGAGCGCAGCGTGACTCAGCCGGCAAAAGTCTCGGCCGCTCTGAAACAAACTCACCCAGCAGCGCTGGAGATATTCCGCGACGCCTATGCCAGCAAGGATGACGAGGTTGTCGAGTACGCCCTTAACCGCAGTCTGTCGCCAGCGCTGATCGCCGAGTATCAGGTTCAGCTTCCCGACAAATACTTGTTGCAAGCCAAGCTGCATGAGTTCTATGCGCTGAACGTTGCGCACGCAGACGAACACTGATCCAGCGCCTTATTCCCATAAACCATAAGCACCACACTTTGCGTGATATGGCCTTCCGAGGTTTGCCGGTATGATAGGCGCCCCCGCAGTCTGGATTGCGAATACGCCATGACCTTGCAGTACCCAACCATCGCCGATTGCGTCGGCAACACTCCGCTGGTTCGTTTGCAGCGCCTGCCCGGCGCCACCAGCAATACCCTTTTGCTCAAGCTCGAAGGGAACAACCCGGCGGGTTCGGTCAAGGACCGTCCGGCGCTGTCGATGATCACCCGCGCCGAATTGCGTGGGCAGATCCACGCCGGCGATACGCTGATCGAAGCGACCTCGGGTAATACCGGTATCGCGTTGGCCATGGCCGCTGCGATCAAGGGTTACAAGATGATCCTGATCATGCCGGACAACTCCAGTGCCGAACGCAAGGCTGCCATGACCGCCTATGGCGCCGAGCTGATTCTGGTCAGCCAGGAGCAAGGCATGGAAGGCGCCCGCGACCTCGCGCAGAAGATGGAAGCCGAAGGCCGTGGCAAAGTGCTGGATCAGTTCGCCAACGGTGACAACCCGCAAGCGCACTACACCACCACCGGCCCGGAAATCTGGCGTCAGACTGAGGGCTCCATCACTCACTTCGTCAGCTCCATGGGCACCACCGGTACCATCATGGGCGTTTCGCGCTACTTGAAAGAGCAGAACGAAAACGTCGAGATCATCGGTCTGCAACCGATGGAAGGTTCGGCGATCCCGGGCATCCGTCGCTGGCCCCAGGAATACTTGCCGAAGATTTACCAGGCCGATCGCGTGGACCGGATCGTCGACATGGCGCAAAGCGAAGCCGAAGACGTGACTCGTCGACTGGCCCGCGAAGAAGGCATCTTCTGCGGCGTCTCTTCGGGTGGTGCCGTGGCAGCGATGCTGCGTTTATCCAAAGAAGTTGAAAACTCGGTGATCGTCGCGATCATCTGCGACCGTGGCGACCGTTATCTGTCGACCGGCATTTTCGACGCGCCCAACTGATGGCCAAGCATGAGAGAGGCCTGCGCTTCCAGCCCACCGGCGGCAGCAAGGCCCCGCAAATCCCGACCGGCAAAAAGCAGCGCCTGATCATCGAGCGCCTTGCCAATGACGGTCGCGGTATCGCGTTTTTCGAAGGCCGCACCTGGTTCGTCATCGGTGCTTTGGCCGGAGAAGAGATCGAGGCGCGCGTACTCGGTGCCCACGGCAAAGTGGTCGAGGCGCGTACCGAACGGGTATTCAAGGCCAGCGAATTGCGTCGCCCGGCACCGTGCGCCCATGCCGGCCGCTGCGGCGGTTGCAGCGTGCAGCATCTGCCTCATAACGAACAGCTCGCCCTGAAACAGCGCATGCTCGCCGAGCAATTGTCCAAGGTCGCCGGCGTCGAACCCGAAGAATGGGCGGCGCCTTTGAGCGGTCCGGAATTTGGCTACCGTCGCCGTGCCCGCGTCGCCGTGCGTTGGGACATGAAGGCCAAGAAACTTGAAGTCGGTTTCCGTGCCGCTGGTAGCCAGGACATTGTCGGTATCAATGAGTGCCCGGTGCTGGTACAGCCCTTGCAACCGATCATGACCCGTTTGCCGGAGATGCTCCGACGCTTAAGCAAGCCTCAGGCGCTCGGGCATGTGGAACTGTTCAGTGGTTCATCGCTGGCAGTTTTGCTGCGACACATGACGCCGTTGTCTGAAGCCGACCTGACGATCCTCAAGGATTTCTGCGCGTTCCACAAAGCCCAATTGTGGCTACATGGTGAAGGCGAGCCGCAACCGGTCGAGGCCGATCAATCGTTAGGCTATCGTCTGGAACAGTGGAATCTGGAACTGGCTTACCGGCCTGGAGATTTCGTGCAGGTCAACGCCGCGGTCAACGAAGCAATGGTTGCCCAGGCGCTGGACTGGTTGAAACCGACCGCGGATGAGCGCGTGCTCGATCTGTTCTGCGGCCTGGGCAATTTTGCCTTGCCGCTGGCCCAGACCGTTCGCGAAGTGGTGGCGGTGGAAGGTGTGCAGGTGATGGTCGAGCGGGCAGCCGCGAACGCCGCTAGCAATAATCTGCATAACGCGAAGTTTTTTCAGGCCGATTTATCCCAGCCTTTGACCGACGCCGAATGGGCGCGCGAAGGCTTTTGTGCGGTACTCTTGGACCCACCGCGTGACGGTGCTTTCGAGGTCGTGCGCAAGCTCAAGACCCTGGGTGCCGAACGGTTGGTGTATGTGTCGTGCAACCCTGCAACTCTGGCGCGCGATACGGTCGAATTGATCAAGCAGGGCTACCGGTTAAAACGTGCCGGGATTCTCGATATGTTTCCTCAGACGGCACATGTCGAGGCCATGGCGTTATTTGAAGCGAGCTAGGATGCTCGTCTGGTCCGACTGGCCCGCCCGTGCAGCCGCGCACCAGCCCGATGTGGGCGCACCGGCAACGAAGGTCAGCGATTTGACGCATTGAATCTGCGTCGTAGGGAAGGTAAGCAAGATGGTACAGGTGAGAGCACACCAGCCGATCAACACCGACGGCAGTATCAATCTCGAGGCTTGGCTCGATCATGCGGTCAGTGTCGATCTGGCACTGGATCGCGAAGCCTTGAAGGAGGCCTGCGAGTTCGCTCGCGAGTCTGAGCAACAGGCCAATGCGGCCAAGAATCTGTGGTCGGAAGGAAACTCGAGTTTCCGCACCGGCCTTGAGATCGCCGAGATTCTCGCCGACCTCAAACTCGATCAGGATTCGCTGGTCGCCGCGGTCCTGTACCGTGGCGTGCGCGAAGGCCAGATCCAGCTTCCGGCGATCAGCCAGCGTTTCGGTCCTGTAGTGGCCAAGCTCATCGACGGCGTGCAGCGCATGGCGGCGATCAGCGACAGTTTGAGCCCTCGTAAATCCCTGGTGCTCGGCACTCAGGGCCAGGTTGAAAACCTGCGCAAGATGCTGGTGGCCATGGTCGACGACGTTCGCGTCGCCCTGATCAAACTGGCCGAGCGCACCTGCGCGATCCGTGCGGTAAAAACCGCCGACGACGAAAAGCGCAACCGCGTCGCCCGTGAAGTCTTCGACATCTACGCGCCGCTTGCCCATCGCCTGGGTATCGGTCATATCAAGTGGGAACTGGAGGACTTGTCCTTCCGTTACCTTGAGCCCGATCAGTACAAGCAGATCGCCAAGTTGCTCCATGAGCGGCGACTGGATCGCGAGCGTTTCATCAGCGACGTGATGAGCCAGCTGAAAAACGAATTGCAGGCCACCGGCGTCGATGCCGACATCAGCGGTCGGGCCAAACACATCTATTCGATCTGGCGCAAAATGCAGCGCAAGGGTCTGGAGTTCAGCCAGATCTACGACGTGCGCGCCGTTCGCGTGCTGGTGCCGGAAATGCGCGATTGCTACACCGCGCTCGGCATCGTCCACACCCTGTGGCGGCACATCCCGAAAGAGTTCGACGACTACATCGCCAACCCGAAAGAGAACGGCTACCGCTCGCTGCACACGGCGGTAATCGGGCCCGAGGGCAAGGTGCTGGAAGTGCAGATCCGCACCCACGCCATGCACGAAGAGGCAGAACTGGGGGTTTGCGCGCACTGGAAGTACAAAGGCACCGACGTCAAATCCGGCTCCAATCACTACGAAGAGAAAATCTCCTGGCTGCGTCAGGTGCTCGAGTGGCATGAGGAACTGGGCGACATTGGCGGTCTGGCGGAACAGCTGCGGGTCGATATCGAACCTGACCGCGTCTACATCTTCACCCCGGACGGTCACGCCATTGACTTGCCGAAGGGCGCGACGCCGCTGGACTTCGCTTACCGCGTGCACACCGAGATCGGTCACAACTGCCGCGGCGCCAAGATCAACGGGCGCATCGTGCCGCTCAACTACAGCCTGCAAACCGGTGAACAGGTCGAGATCATCACCAGCAAGCACGGCACTCCGAGCCGCGACTGGCTGAATCCGAACCTGGGTTACGTCACCACCTCGCGGGCGCGGGCGAAGATCGTTCACTGGTTCAAGTTGCAGGCCCGTGACCAGAACGTCGCGGCCGGTAAAACCCTGCTTGAGCGCGAGCTCAATCGCCTCGGTCTGCCTGCGGTGGATTTCGACAAGCTGGCCGACAAGGCCAACATGAAAACCGCCGAAGACCTGTTCGCCGCCCTCGGTGCCGGCGATTTGCGCCTGGCGCAACTGGTCAACCTGGCGCAGCAACTGGTCGAGCCGGAGCGCGGCAACGAACAGCTGGAGCTGATTCCGCGCAAGGCCACCGGCTACAAGCCGGGCAAGCGCGGCGATATCCAGATCCAGGGCGTCGGCAACCTGATGACCCAGATGGCCGGCTGCTGCCAGCCGTTGCCGGGGGATGCCATTGTCGGTTACATCACCCAGGGCCGCGGCGTGAGCATTCACCGCCAGGACTGCGCCTCGGTGCTGCAACTGGGCGGGCGCGAGCCGGAGCGGATCATCCAGGTCAGCTGGGGGCCGGTGCCGGTGCTCACTTATCCGGTGGACATCGTCATCCGCGCCTACGACCGTTCCGGTCTGCTGCGTGATGTCTCGCAAGTGCTGCTCAACGAGCGCATCAACGTGCTGGCGGTCAATACCCGCTCGAACAAGGAGGACAACACCGCGCTGATGTCCCTGACCATCGAGATTCCGGGGCTGGACGCGTTGGGACGGTTGTTGGGGCGGATTTCGCAGTTGCCGAACATCATCGAAACCCGGCGTAACCGTACGCCGTGAGGATGACTTCGATCGAATGTGGGAGCTGGCTTGCCAGCGATGCAGACAACTCGGTCTCTCTGGAGCATCGAGGTGATGCCATCGCTGGCAAGCCAGCTCCCACAGGGTTTTGTGGTGAGACAGAAAAATGATGTACAGCCTTGAAGACCTGCTTCACCTCATGAACCGCCTGCGCGATCCGCAGTTCGGTTGCCCGTGGGATATCAAGCAAACCTACGCCACCATCGTCCCGCACACCCTTGAAGAAGCTTACGAAGTCGCCGATGCCATCGAGCGCGGGGACTTCGATCACTTGCAGGGTGAGTTGGGCGATTTGCTGTTCCAGGTGGTTTATTACAGTCAGCTGGCCCGGGAAGAAGGACGCTTCGAATTTGCCGGCGTGGTCGACAGCATCACCCGCAAGCTGATCCGTCGTCATCCTCACGTATTTCCTACCGGCGACTTGTACGCGCCGCTGGACGTGCCGCGCCTGAATGAAGACCAGGTCAAGCAGCGCTGGGAAGAGATCAAGGCTGAAGAGCGTGCGGAGAAATCCTCGGCGCCTGAACAGTTGTCGTTGCTCGATGATGTGCCTGGCGCGTTGCCGGCACTGTCACGCTCGGCGAAGTTGCAGAAACGCGCAGGGCAGTTCGGTTTCGACTGGCCGGACGCTTTGCCGGTGCTCGATAAAGTCCGTGAAGAGCTTGATGAAGTCCTCGAAGCCATGTCGGAAAACGATCCCGAAGCCGTAGCCGACGAGATCGGTGACCTGCTGTTTTCCGTGGTCAATCTGGCGCGCCATCTCAAGGTTGATCCGGAAACCGCGCTGCGTGGTGCCAACAGCAAGTTCGAACGACGCTTCCGTTTTATCGAACAGGCATTGCGCGACACCCACCGTCCCATGGAAGATTGCACCCTCGAAGAGTTGGACGCCCTATGGGGCGAGGCCAAACGTCAGGAAAAGAATTTGCCCAGCTGCGGTTGAGCAGTTGCCTAAGTGAGTAATAAGCACCATGAGCATTTCCCTTCGCGACCAGTTGCTCAAAGCAGGGCTGGTCAACCAGAAGCAGGCCAAGCAGGTCAGCAAAGACAAGCAGAAGCAGCAACGCCTGGCTCACAAAGGCCAGGTCGAACTCGATGACTCCCAGCAGCGTGCGGCTCAGGAAGCCATGGCCGAGAAGGTCAAGCGCGATCAGGAGCTCAATCGCCAGCAGAAAGAAAAAGCCGAGGCCAAGGCCCGTGTCGCTCAGATCAAGCAATTGATCGAAGCCACGCGCCTGCCGAAGCTGACGACCGAGGACTACTACAACTTCGTCGACGACAAGAAGGTCAAGCGCCTCTCGGTCAACGCGCTGATGCGCAACAAGCTCAGCAATGGTTCGCTGGCCATCGTCCATCATGCCGGTGGCTATGAAGTGATCCCGCGTGAAGCGGCGCTGAAAATCCAGGAGCGCGATCCGCAGCGCATCGTGCAGATGAACGTCAAGACTGAAGAGGTCAGCGTTGAGGACGACCCGTACGCGGCCTATCAGATTCCGGATGATCTGATGTGGTAATCGATTCAATGTTCTAGCGGACTTAAATGTTTGCTAGTACTTTGCATTTATACATTGAGCCCGAAAGATTGTGTCGATACGATCCTTCGGGTTTTCTTTTGCCAAAAATAAACTCTGTTATATGAGTGTTTCTGTCTGGAGAAAATAAATGGAATGAACTTGAATGTTTAAGGATGAACCCATGCTCGTCAGTATCGCTTCTTTGCGTCAACCCACCTACAAGTCGCAGTTTTCAATGCTGCGGTCCTCCTATCAATCCATTACCGATTACCTGGCAAGTGAACTGGATGCGCGGGTTGATTTGCTGCGTTGGAAAATAAAAGCCGCAGCAACGGCCGCTCGAGAGCATCATGACGATGCCGATTGTCTTTTCTTCACCTTACCGGAGTTTTTCTGGAATATTCCCTGGCACTTGATTCGAAGTGAAGAGGAACTGCACGAGCTGAACTCCGCCTATCTGGAAAAGATATCAGAGTCAGTGGTGTTGTTGATGCAAGATCTGCCAGTCGCACTCTATGGCAAGATCGTTTTGCTGGGAGGAAGTTGCGCAACCCTTATCAAGGTTGGAGAGGGTGAGTACAGTTATTATGATGTGATTAACTATTTGCTTGCCATCACCAATAAAGAATATGAAATGGATGTTCCGCTTATGTCGATGTGGCCGAAGCGCTCTGTATCAGGTATCGATTTTGGTAAGCATGTAGGGAGTGAAAATGGTTACTGGTATTTTAGTCTTTTCGGTGACGTTGTTGTAAGAGTGAAAGATGTCAGTAACGTGCAGGCCGAACACAGTTATTTTGGTGGTTATGAAGGGAAGTTTGTGAACAGTCTTGTTCCCGGTTGCCCGTTTGGTATTAACCTTTGTCTCGACTATGCCGTGCTCAAGGACGGTGAGCGCGATGAGGAGATTGAACTGACAAACGCCAAAATCGACTTTCTGATCGCCTGCGGTATGCGCTTCGATTATGCCAAACGTCACCCGGCATCGATCCAGTATGCGATCAGGAATGACGGTATGGCTGATGGAGAATGTGAGGTAGTTAAACTTGAAGCGGGGCAGATCGTCAGCATTGTCCCCTCAATGGTGATCGATGAAAGTATCCATTTAGCATCTATTCATATCGCCTGAAGTGGGGGAGTGCGCTGCAGCCCATCAGGCTGCAGCGTTATCAGGTTCTGTGTTCAACCGGTAGCGAGTTCGCGCTTATGCTCCAGCGTTTCCAGTTCAGCCTTGTAGTTGTGGGCGTCGATCTCGTTGTGGAACATCCCGACCAGCAAACCTTGTTGATGCACATCCCAGATGCGGATACCGGCGGCTACGCCTTCGTGGGATTTGTGTGAATCGTCGCGTTCAGTCACTTT
Source organism: Pseudomonas sp. NFX98 (assembly GCF_047784845.1). NCBI lineage: Bacteria > Pseudomonadati > Pseudomonadota > Gammaproteobacteria > Pseudomonadales > Pseudomonadaceae > Pseudomonas > Pseudomonas sp. NFX98. The sequence goes on from NZ_JBLNNF010000020.1 coordinate 25,715, forward strand.
TACAGTCATCTGCTAGCTCCAATCTCTGTTATCTGCAGCAAGGCGTGTGCAGGACTCTGTTATAGGGTTTGGTAGCTTGCTAAGTAAACGACTGAGTTTGGAAAGGGACTGTTGCAGAATCGGAGAAAATCCCGCAGGCCTTGAAATACGCGACATTCAGTCGCAGGCCGTTGAGTTTCATGACAAATGCTTCATTTTCAGAAACGGCAAATGCCCCTGTAGGAGCTGCCGAAGGCTGCGATTTTTTGATCTGCCTTGAAGTCAAAAGATCGTAGCCTTCGGCAGCTCCTACAGGATTTGTGTATGTCTTGAGGTTTTTTCTAAAGGCAAAAAAAACGCCCCGAACCAGTCGGGGCGTTTTCATGTGCGGCTCAGCAGCGGGGAATTACTTGCCTTCCCAGCGCTTCAGCACCAGCGTGGCGTTGGTGCCGCCGAAACCGAAGCTGTTGCTCATCACGGTGTTGATGGTGGCGTTTTCGCGGGTCTTGGTCAGCACCGGCAGATCGGCTACTGCAGGGTCCAGCTCGTCGATGTTGGCGGAGCCGGCAATGAAGTTGCCTTCCATCATCAGCATGCAGTAGATCGCTTCGTGAACGCCGGCGGCGCCCAGGGAGTGACCCGACAGGCTCTTGGTGGAGCTGATGGCCGGAGCCTTGTCGCCGAACACTTCACGCACACCTTTCATTTCCGCGACGTCGCCGACCGGAGTCGAAGTGCCGTGGGTGTTCAGGTAGTCGATCGGGGTGTCGACGGTGGACAGCGCCTGCTGCATGCAGCGGATCGCGCCTTCGCCGCTCGGGGCAACCATGTCGTAGCCGTCGGAAGTCGCGCCGTAGCCAACGATTTCCGCGTAGATCTTCGCGCCACGGGCCAGAGCGTGTTCCAGCTCTTCAACCACGACCATGCCGCCACCGCCAGCGATGACGAAACCGTCACGGTCGGCATCGTAGGCACGGGAAGCTTGTTCCGGCGTGTCGTTACGTTTGCTGGACAGGGCGCCCATGGCGTCGAACAGGAACGACTGGCTCCAGTGCTCTTCTTCACCGCCGCCGGCGAACACGATGTCCTGCTTGCCCATCTGGATCTGTTCCATGGCGGTACCGATGCAGTGAGCACTGGTGGCGCAGGCAGAAGCGATGGAGTAGTTCAGGCCCTTGATCTTGAACGGAGTGGCCAGGCAAGCGGAAACGGTGCTGCTCATGGTCCGCGTTACACGGTATGGGCCGACGCGCTTGACGCCTTTCTCGCGCAGGATGTCCAGCGCTTCCATCTGGTTCAGGGTCGATGCGCCACCGGAACCGGCGATCAGGCCGGTACGCGGGTTGGACACCTGCTCTTCGGTCAGGCCGGAGTCGGTGATGGCGTCTTTCATGGCCAGGTAGGCGTAAGCCGCCGCGTGGCCGACGAAGCGATAGATCTTGCGATCGATCAGCTCTTCAAGGTTGAGGTCGATGGAGCCGGAAACCTGGCTACGCAGACCCATTTCGGCATATTCCGGATTGAACCGGATGCCAGGGCGGCTTGCACGCAGGTTAGCGGAGACGGTCTCTTTGTCATTGCCCAGGCAAGAAACGATGCCCAGACCAGTGATAACGACGCGGCGCATGCGGATAACCCTTAGAAGTTGTCAGTGGAGGTGAACACGCCGACCCGGAGGCCTTCGGCGGTGTAGATTTCGCGACCGTCGACAGTGACCGAACCGTCGGCGATGGCCAGGTTCAGCTTGCCCTTGAGGACGCGCTTGATATGAATGTTATAGGTGACTTTCTTGGCGGTCGGCAGGACCTGGCCGAAGAATTTCACTTCGCCCGAACCCAGGGCGCGACCGCGGCCCGGCAGGCCTTGCCAGCCGAGGAAGAATCCGACCAGTTGCCACATGGCGTCGAGGCCCAGGCAGCCCGGCATCACCGGATCGCCTTCGAAGTGGCAGGCGAAGAACCAGAGGTCCGGATTGATATCCAGCTCGGCGACCAATTCACCTTTGCCGTACTTGCCACCTTCTTCGCTGATCAGGGTGATGCGATCAACCATCAGCATGTTCGGGGCGGGCAGTTGCGCGTTACCTGGGCCGAACAGCTCACCGCGACTGCAGCGCAGCAGGTCTTCCCGGGTAAAGGCGTTTTGTTTGGTCATGCGAGCTCCTCAATAGTCCCATGCGGCAGGTGGGGCAAATCTTCCCGGCCGATCGAAGCGTTCATGCCTCGAACCGGCAGCCTACTCATAGACTATTGCGTTGTGGTGAAAGTCACAGCACCAAGGACATGAATGTACACTTGTGCACTGAAATTTTTATTCAAGCCCCTTTTCGGGCCTGTTCGGGTGCCTAAGACTGCCGCACTTTCGCCTTTCACGCCAGTCGCAGATGCTCGAAAGGCCTGTACTACTGCACCCAGCGCTGCAGAATTTGCTGAAGATCAGTACGTTTGAAGGGCTTGGCCAGATAATCGTTCATCCCCGCCGACAAACAGGCTTCTCGATCGCCCTGCAAGGCATTGGCGGTCAGGGCGATGATCGGCAAGTCGGTGCAACCGGGCAGTTGGCGAATCTGTCGGGTGGCTTCATAGCCGTCGAGGATGGGCAACCGGCAGTCCATCAGGATCGCTTCGAAAATCAGGCTCTCGGCACTGCGCACCGCCTGCGCGCCATCGGCGGCGACACTGACCGTGAAGCCCAGACTGCGCAACATGGCTTCGATGACTGTCTGGTTGACTGGATTGTCCTCAACCAGCAACACATTGCGCCCTTCACCGTCGCCTTTGCCTGTGGGCGCCCGCGGTGCCAGTACCGGCAAAGGCTGTTGATACAACGCCAGCGGGATTTCCAGGGTGAACACCGAGCCGCGACCTTCTTCGCTCTGGGCGCGCAAGGTGCCGCCCATGCGTTCGGCGAGCGTGCGCGCAATCGGCAGGCCCAGCCCGGTGCCGCCGTAACGTCTTGAAATAGAACTGTCGGCCTGCTGAAACGCGTTGAACATCAATTCCAGGCTCTCGGCCGCGATGCCGATCCCGCTGTCGCGCACCGTGCAGGTGAACCACAGCAGTTCGTGATCCAGGGACTGCCACTGCGGTTCGATGGACACGCGACCCTGCTCGGTGAACTTCAGCGCGTTGCCGATCAGGTTGACCAGAATCTGCCGGATTCGCGTCGGATCGCCCTGAACCTGAAGCGCCCGCATGTCCTCTGGAACCTGCAATTGCAGATCGAGCCCGCGTTGTGCGGCGCTGTGCTGGAACGCCTGGGCGCAGCTGCCGATCAGGTCGGCGAGGTTGAACGGAATGTGTTCCAGCTCCAGTTCCGAGCGTTCGATGCGCGAGAAATCCAGAATGTCGTTGATGACCTTGAGCAGGTGTTCGGTGGACTCCGAAGCCAGCGCCGCGTATTCGACCTGTTCGTCAGTCATCTGCGTGGTTTCCAGCAACTGCAGCATGCCCAGCACGCCATTCATCGGCGTGCGCAGTTCATGGCTCATCATCGCGAGGAAATCGGACTTGGCGTTGTTGGCCTTTTCCGCTTCCTCGCGCGTCTGGATCAGTTGCGCCATGGCTTGATGCTGTTCACGGCTGGCCTGTTCGAGCCCGCTGGCAAGGTTGTTGATGTGTTGCGACAGGGCGCCCAGTTCGGCGTCGTCGACGATGGGCAGAGGCGTCTTGTAGTCACCGTCCTGGATCGCCTTGACCGCGTTGCCGATGTCGCGGATCGGTTGCGACAGGCTCCCCGCCAAGCGGCGAGCGAGCACGAAGGTAAACAGCAAGGCGAACAGCGCCAGAATCGCAGCCTTGAGCAGGATCTCCTGCTGGCGTTGACTGAATGCATCGTTGGACAGACCGACGATCACCCGACCCAGATAATCTTCGGCGGGCGCATTGCTGGCGACTTTGGTGTTCTGGAAAAAATCATTGTGCAGCGGCACCCGTTGCAGACGCACCGGTGCCTGGAACACTTCGACCTGATGCGGGCGGGTGTGGTCGGCCGACGGTTGCTCGACATACACCAGAATCCGGTTGGCGCTGTCCTGCACTTCCAGGAAACGCACGTTGGGCGTGGCCAGCGTGGCCTTGAGCAGGCTCTCCAGCACCTCGTTGTTGCCGGAAATCACCCCGTATTCCGTGGCCGGGGCCAGCTGATTAGCGATGAGTTGGCCGGTGTGATTGAGTTCCTGGCGCAGGTCCTGGATCCGCACGAAGGTAAAGAAACTGATCAACAACAAGGTCAGCAACAGGGCAGGGCCGAGGCTGATGAGCTGGGTTCGGGTGTTGATGTCCCAACGGCGACGGAAGGTCATGGGCGGCGTTCTCTTTCGGCCAACAGTGTTGCGACAGACGCTTCGTTTATCTGTTCCATACCTAATGAACGAGCCACCTGCGGGTTGCTTGAGACTTTGAAGCGAAGCGGGTAGAGCGTGCGCGGCCACGTCGCGGGTGGCTGATCGAGCAATTGATCGAGTATCACCAGCCAGTCACCCTGATCGGTGTAAGTGCTGGCAAGGCTTCCGGCCCTGACGAACCCTGCGTTGGGGCCGATCAGCGCCAGTTGTCGCGAATAACTGCTGAGCAGAAGGTTTTTTGCGGTTTTCTGGTTGAACAGATCGGGGTCATCGAGGCCGAGCAGCACATCACTGTTGTTCAGCAAAGTTTGCAATGGACGACTGTCGTGGGTGTTGTCCCAGCGTTCGGTGACCACCTCAAGCCCAAGGGTGTAAGCGGCCCGACGCAGTTCCTTCAACAGAAACTCGCTGTGATCGTCATACAGCACGCCGACCCGTTTGACCTGGGGCAACAGCAGCCGGGTCAGGCGCAATTGGCGGTCCAGCGGTGGATCGCTCCAGAGCAGGCTGAGGTACGGCGGCAGGCGGTCACCCAAGTGTTGGCGCGCTTGCAGGCGGCTGATGCGCATCACCAGCGTCGCCGGGCCTTCCGAGTCTTGCAGGCGCCAGTCGAGGCTCGGCAGGTCGAGCAGAATCAAACGCGTGTCGTCGCCCAGTTTTTCTGGTGCCGGCAGATCGGCCAGCGGCTGGAAGCGCACCTGATCGCCAGGGCGCAATTCACGCAGGGCCTGAATGAAAGATTGCACGCCGGGGCTGTCCTCGGTGCCGGTCAACAGAATGTCCGCGGCGTTGGCCGACAGGCTGCTCAGCCAGCCAGCGATCACCAGGCACAGCATGGCCAACAGGTGCCCCACACCTGGCGACTTGCGTGGCGGACAATGCGCCATCTTAAAACGCCAGCTCCGCGCTGAAATACAGCACTCGGCGTTCGTCGTAGTTGTTGTCGACGAAAGTGGTGGGTTGATTGTCGAGGCGTTGCTGGAGCACGCCGGCCAGTTCCAGATTGGCTTTGCCGAGGCGAATCTGCCTGGCGATGCGCGTGTCGACCCGCTCGAAGCGGTAGCCGTTTAGCGCATCGTCGCCATAGTAGAAGAGTGCGCTGTTCCAGCCCTGGCCCCAATCGCGCAGCCAGCCGACGGAACCGCTGTTGCGTGCGGTCTGTAGCGCATCCTGCGGGTTGCTCGCATCGGAATCGACGTAGGCGTAGGTCAGGCGCAGTCGGTCGGCAGTGTCGACTCTCCAGTCGAGTTGGGTTTCGGTTCCCGAAAAACGTGCCGTGTTGGAGTTGCTGGCAATGTATTGGTTATTGCGTAGCGGCTCGCTGATCATGCCGGTGATTTCGTCGTAGAACAGCTTCACATCGACCGCCAGCCCCCAGTCGGCAAAGTAGCCGTTGTAGCCCAGTTCCCGGGAGCGCATGTGTTCCTGATCGAGGTCGCCGGGGCCGCGTGTCCTGACGAAGTAACGGGCGCTGGACTGGCCGTAGGCCCCGGGCTGGATGTTGGTGACGCGGTAACTCCAATTGACACTGTTCTCGAACATGTCCGGTGAGCGAATGGCTTCGGAATACACCGCACGCAACCCATGGCGCGGGTTGATCAGGTAATTGACCGCCACCCGCGGGGTCAGCGAACTGCCGATCAACCGCGTGTCTTCGAACATCGCGCCGCCCTGCAACAACCAGTGTTCACTGGCGCGCCACTCAAGTTGGCCGAAGGCCCGCCACGTCGTGTCATCGAGGGTGCCATTGAAGTAGGTCTCGGAATCTGCCCGGTCGTAACGATAGTTCACGCCGCTGACCAGCCGCAGGCTATCAGACAGGCTCAGGGTGTCCTGCAACTCAAGATCGTAGCGCGTTTCCCGGGCGCTTTGGTCGATGTCGCCGCAAACGGTCTGACTGGCGCCGTTGCGCCATTGATCGAGGACCTGATTGGCCAGTACCTGCTCGGCAGGCGTACCTGCCGGTGCACCGGGACCGGTGAAGCGCGTGATGTTACGGGCCAGGCGCTCGGTGTAGTTCGGGTTGAGTTGCCAGAGTTCGGTCAGTTGCGGGCTGAACGACACCTCGGCATCACAGGCGCGCCAGGTTTGCTGGCGATCCCAGTGCTGGGCCGAACCCTGGATATACAGGCTGTGATCGGGATTGATGTCGAGATTCCAGCGCAGCGAGCCGGCGTAGTCCTTGGCCGTGACGTCGGAGTCGTCCCCGGCGCGGGTAATCCCCGAGAACACGGGGCGGTAGGTATAGGGGCGCTGGTTGCTGCCTTCTTTGGCGTTCAATTGCCAATCGATGCTTTGTTGCTCGTTGAGCGTCTGGCTGACCGCCAGGTTGAAGCGATTCAAGCGGCGACTGTCGTGATAATCGGCGCCCCGACGATCGCTGTCGAAGCCATCGTCCTGCTGACCGGAGAGCGACAAACGAAAGTCGCCATCCTCCCAGCCCACGCCCTGGCTGGCATAGAAGTCGTTGATACCACGCTGGCCGCGGGTGACTTTCATCCGCGTGCCGTGGCTGTCGGCCGGGTTGCGGGTGATGATGTTGACCACCGCCATCAGCGCGTTGGCGCCATAGCTGACGGTGTTCGGACCACGAAAAACCTCGATGCGCTCGATGTCTTCCATGGCCACCGGGATGTCGCTCCAGTCCACCGTGGCCAGGCCCGCGCGGTACACCGAGCGACCGTCGATCAATACCTGCATGCGTCGCGCTTCGCCGGCGCTGGTGCCGTGGTAGTTCACGGTGGCCTGATTGCCGCTGATGTTGCCGACCATCATGCCCGGCACCAGCCGCAGCACTTCACTGATGTCCCGCGCGCCGCTGGCGGTGATCAGCGCATTGTCGATCACCGTCATGCTCCCCGGCACGGCGGCCGGCGACTGCTTCAGGCGCGTGGCCGTGAGCACTTGCGGCAGCGGATCGCTGTCGAGGAACAAATCGTCAGCCAGCAATGGCGAGCTGAAAACCAGCGCCAGCACCAACGGCGAGTGGGGAGATGGAGAGCCCAGCGACACAACACATCCTTGTTAATTATTGTTGGCGCGCATGTTAACCGAGCCCGATGACTTTTCCAGTCACGATGTCAGCATTTTCCGCGGTTTTATCGGACTTGTTTCCATCTGCGCGGGTAATTGACGCGGGGGCTGGCCGCGACTGGGGCGCTCCGTATAATGCCGACATCGCCACTGGTATGGATTAACGGATTGCATATGACTGAACAGCGCCCGATTGCGGTCCTGGGAGGCGGAAGTTTTGGTACCGCCGTGGCAAATCTGCTGGCCGAGAACGGCCATCAGGTCCTGCAGTGGATGCGTGATCCCGAACAGGCCGAGGCCATTCGGGTCAATCGCGAAAACCCGCGTTACCTCAAAGGCATCAAGATTCTGCCCGGCGTAACCCCGGTCACCGACCTGCAAGCGACCCTGGAAGCCTGCGACCTGAGTTTCGTCGCGCTGCCGTCCAGCGCGTTGCGTTCAGTGTTGGCCCCGCACGCCGAATTGCTGCGCGGCAAAATGCTGGTGAGCCTGACCAAGGGCATCGAAGCCCAGACCTTCAAACTGATGAGCCAGATCCTTGAAGAGATCGCCCCGCAAGCGCGCATCGGCGTGCTGTCCGGGCCGAACCTGGCCCGTGAGATCGCCGAACACGCGCTGACCGCCACGGTGGTCGCCAGTGAAGACGAAGAACTCTGCGAGCGTGTCCAGGCGGTTCTGCATGGCCGCACCTTTCGCGTTTATGCCAGCGCCGACCGTTTCGGCGTGGAACTGGGCGGGGCGTTGAAAAATGTCTACGCGATCATTGCCGGCATGGCGGTGGCGCTGGACATGGGCGAGAACACCAAGAGCATGCTGATCACCCGGGCGCTGGCGGAGATGACCCGCTTTGCGGTGAATCAGGGCGCCAACCCGATGACCTTTCTGGGCCTGGCGGGCGTGGGCGATTTGATCGTGACCTGCTCTTCGCCGAAAAGTCGCAACTATCAGGTCGGGTTTGCCCTCGGCCAGGGCTTGAGCCTGGAAGAGGCGGTCAATCGTCTGGGCGAAGTGGCCGAAGGCGTGAACACTCTCAAGGTACTCAAAGCCAAATCCCAAGAGGTCGGCGTGTACATGCCGCTGGTCGCCGGGCTGCACGCGATCCTGTTTGAAGGGCGCACGCTTGAACAGGTGATCGGCCTGCTGATGCGCGGCGAGCCGAAGACCGACGTCGACTTTATTTCCACCAGCGGTTTCAACTGAGCCCACTACTTAACCGGAACGGAGCGAGACATGAACGATCAGAAAGTAGAAGCCAAGTACGAATCCATTTTGCTGCGAGTGCTGTGGATGATCGTCTTTGTGCTGGTCTGGCAAGTGGCGCAATTCATCCTGGGCGCCGTGGTGCTGGTGCAGTTGATCTATCGTTTGATTTATGGCGCTCCGAGCGCCAGCCTGATGAACTTCGGCGACAGTCTGAGTCAGTTTCTGGCGCAGATCGGTCGTTTCGGCAGTTTTCACAGCGACCAGAAACCTTGGCCGTTTGCCGATTGGCCAACGCCGCGTACGCCGGAAGGTGAAGCGCCGCACGTCGTGGCGCCAGCGCCTCATCCGGCCCGAGATGAGGAACCCAAGCTATGAAAATCTGGGTATTGCGTCATGGTGAAGCGGTGCCACACGGCTCCCGCTCCAGCGATTCGGAGCGGGAACTGACGGACCACGGTCGTGAAGAAGTGCTGCGCAGCGCCGCGTTTTTGATTGGGCAGCCGCTGACGGCGATTTATGCAAGTCCGTACCTGCGAGCGCAGCAAACCGCGCAGCTGGTGCACGAGGCATTGGGTTTCAAACCGGAAATCCGCACCGTTGAATGGCTGACTCCGGACACCGAACCGGACAAGGTAGCCGAGCAGATGGTGGCGGTGAGCGATGTTCTGCTGGTCAGCCACAACCCGCTGGTGGGGAATCTGCTGAGCTACCTGCAACATGGCGCCGGGCATCCACCGGAGAGGGTCAGCACGGCCGGGCTGGCGGAGCTCAAGGGAGATGAACTGCTGGTCGGGTCAATGAAGCTCGACAGTATCAAGCACCCATAAAAGCAAAGATCGCAGCCTTCGGCAGCTCCTACATCGGGATGGTGTGCACCCTGTAGGAGCTGCCGAATGCTGCGATCTTTTGATCTGTTTTTTTCTTACAAAATTTCAACCAAGCACTTGCTTGGTTAGCTACGCTTGCTCCAGACCAAAACCAAAGGAGCGAGTCGCATGTCTGCCGCTTTTCGTTTGCCGCTGGACGTTTTCTACGAGCGTGAGGCCCGCCATCCGCGACAGCGCTTTTTGGTTCAGCCCATCGGCGGTGGGCAAGTCGAGACCCTGACCTGGGCCGACGTCGGTCATCAGGCTCGCTGCGCCGCGCATTGGTTGCGGGCGCGGGAGTTGCCCCAAGGCAGTCACATCGCCCTCATCTCGAAAAACTGCGCGCACTGGATCATCGCCGACCTGGCGATCTGGATGGCCGGGCATGTTTCGGTGCCGCTCTACCCCAATCTCACGGCCGAATCCGTGGCCCAGGTGCTGGAGCACTCGGAAGCGGCGCTGGCCTTTATCGGCAAGCTGGACGATTGGCCCGGCATGTCTCGCGGAGTCAATCCCGATCTGCCGACCATCAGCCTGCCACTGCATCCGCCGGGCACCTTCAATTTCAGTTGGGACGATCTGCAACGCAGTTCGCCGATCCAGGACGACCCCAAACCCGGCGCCGATCAACTGGCGACCATCATCTACACCTCCGGCACCACCGGCATGCCCAAAGGCGTGATGCACAGCTTCGGCAATCTGGGTTTCGCCACCACGCGCGGCACGCAGTTGTTCGGTCTCAATGAGTCGGATCGACTGCTGTCGTATCTGCCGCTGTGTCATGTGGCGGAACGGATGTTCGTTGAACTGGCGTCGATCTATACCGGGCAAACCGTGTTCTTTGCCGAAAGCCTCGACACCTTCCTGGCCGATCTGCGGCGGGCCCGGCCGACCGCGCTGTTTGGCGTGCCGCGTATCTGGACCAAGTTCCAGATGGGCGTGTACGGCAAGATCCCGGCAAAACGCCTCGACTTCCTGCTGGGCCTGCCGATCATCGGCAAGCGGGTCGGGCAAAAAGTCCTCGCCGGGCTGGGGCTCGATGCCCTGCGCGTGGCGCTGTCCGGTGCCGCGCCGGTGCCGCTGAGCTTGCTGCTGTGGTATCGCAAGCTCGGGCTGGATGTGCTGGAGGTCTACGGCATGACCGAAAGTTGCGGTTATTCGCACATTTGCCTGCCGGGGCAGAACAAACCCGGGTGGATCGGCAAGCCTTGCCCGGAAGTCGAGGTCCGCATCGATGAGACGGGCGAGGTCATGGTGCGCAGCGGCGCGACCATGCTCGGCTATTTCAAGGAACCGCAGAAAACCGCTGACACCATCACCGAGGACGGTTTCCTGCGCACCGGCGACAAGGGCGAAGAAGACGCCGAAGGCAACCTGCGCCTGACCGGGCGCCTGAAGGAAATCTTCAAGACCAGCAAAGGAAAATATGTGGCGCCGGCGCCGATTGAAAATCGCCTGGCGGTGCATTCGCGTATCGAACAGGTGTGCGTGGTCGGCGATGGCTTGAGTGCGCCGCTGGGCTTGTGCGTACTGTCTGCCGTCGGGCAACAAGAGGCGCGGGCGGGGTTGCATTCCAGCCTGGAAAAGCTGCTGGAGGAGGTCAATAACGCCCTCGACAAGCACGAGCGGCTGCGGCGTCTGGTGGTGGTCAAGGACAGCTGGGCCGTGGAAAACGGCTTCCTCACGCCAACCCTGAAGATCAAGCGCAACGTGATCGAAGCGGCTTACGGCGCCCGCTTCGAAGAATGGAGCGAGCGCAACGAAGCGGTGCTGTGGCAGGATTGAGGCACGAATAAAACCAACAAGGGAAATCTGCGATGAGTCTGTGGCGCACCACTCCTAACATCGAGCAGTTGAACGCAATCCAGAAAAACACCATCGGCGAAGTGCTGGATATTCGCTTCGAAGCTTTCGATGAAGAATCCCTGACCGCGAGCATGGTCATCGATCACCGCACTCATCAGCCTTACGGCTTGCTGCATGGCGGTGCGTCGGTGGTGCTGGCCGAAAGCGTCGGCTCCATGGCCAGTTACCTGTGCATCGATGCCAGCAAGTTTTACTGCGTGGGGCTGGAAATCAACGCCAACCACTTGCGCGGCCTGCGCAGCGGCCGGGTGACGGCCGTGGCCAAGCCGATTCACATCGGGCGCACCACCCATGTCTGGGACATCCGCCTGACCAGCGATGAAGGCAAGGCCAGTTGCGTATCGCGGCTGACCATGGCGGTGGTGCCGCTGGGTGAGAAGCCGCCGGCACGTTGACGGCGATCCATAGCTTTGACCGGACTGTCATCATTCCTGTCGTTTACGGTCATTGCTGTAGGACGCGGTCTTACGGACAATCAACGCCTGTTCTCGCTCATGGATTTGCCGGTATGTCGCAACAGATATTTTTCGCCCACGCCAATGGTTTCCCTTCGGGCACCTACGGCAAATTGTTCGCGGCGCTGGCGCCCGAGTATCAGGTGACGCATCTGGAGCAACACGCTCATGACCCGCGTTTCCCGGCGGACGACAACTGGCACAACCTGGTGGACGAGCTGATCCATCATCTCCGGCAGCAACCTGAACCGGTGTGGGGCGTCGGCCATTCCTTCGGCGGCGTCTTGCACCTGCACGCAGCATTGCGTTGCCCCGAGCTGTATCGTGGGGTGGTCATGCTCGATTCGCCGGTGCTGACCCGCACCGATCAATGGGTGATCCGCGCAGCCAAGCGTTTCGGTTTCATCGATAGGTTGACGCCTGCTGGCCGCACCTTGGGACGGCGGGAAGAGTTCGCCGATCTCGAAAGCGCCCGCCACTATTTTGCCGGCAAAACCCTGTTTCGCGGTTTCGACGCCGAATGTTTTGACGCCTATCTACAGCACGGTTTGCACAAGGTCGGTAACAAACTGCGCCTGCGTTTCGACCCTGCGACGGAAATCAGCATCTTCCGTGGAGTGCCACACACCAGCCCTGGCAGCACACGGCAGCTGAAAGTGCCGCTGGCGGTGGTGCGCGGGCACAAAAGCCGGGTGGTGATGCGCCATCACGTCAGTTCGGTCGGACGCCTGCCGCAGGGTGAAGTCCTGACCATGCCCGGTGGCCACATGTTTCCCCTCGAACGTCCGCAGGACACTGCCGCAATGCTGAAAAACCTGTTCAGCCGCTGGGACGGTCGTCAACAGGATTGCGCATGAGCAACGTCGTCGAAGAAGTACGCCTGAGCCTGCCGCACATTGAGTTGGCCGCGCATCTGTTTGGTCCCGAAGACGGTTTGCCGGTGATTGCCCTGCATGGCTGGCTCGACAACGCCAACAGCTTCGCCCGGCTGGCGCCGAAGCTCAAAGGTTTGCGCATCATTGCGCTGGACATGGCCGGGCACGGTCATTCCGGGCATCGCCCGCCCGGCGCGGGCTACGCGATGTGGGACTATGCTCACGATGTGCTGCAAGTCGCCGAACAGCTTGGCTTGCAGCGATTTGCGCTGTTGGGGCACTCCATGGGCGCGATCGCTTCGCTGATCATCGCGGGCTCGCTGCCGGAGCGTGTCACCCATCTGGCGTTGATCGACGGTGTGATTCCTCCTACAGACAAAGGCGAAAATGCTGCCGAGCGAATGGGCATGGCCCTTCAGGCACAGCTGGATCTGCGGGAAAAACGCAAACCGGTCTACGACACCCTCGACCGGGCCATCGAAGCGCGCATGAAAGGCTTGGTGGCAGTCAGTCGCGAAGCCGCCGAACTGCTGGCCCAGCGAGGCTTGATGCCGGTGCCGGGCGGTTACACCTGGCGCACCGACAATCGCCTGACACTGCCATCGCCGCTGCGTCTTACCACCGAACAGGCGATGGCTTTCGTCCAACGCATCAGTTGTCCGGCAAAACTGGTGGTTGCCGCCGACGGCATGCTCGCCAAACATCCTGAATTGCTGGAGCGTCTACCCTTTAGCCGTGAACAGCTGCCAGGCGGCCATCATTTGCACCTGAATGACGAGCCCGGTGCCGACCTTGTCGCAGACTGTTTCAATCGGTTTTTCGCCATTCCTTGACTTGCACCGGGCAACTGTCGAGGCTGGGCGGGTTGAAATGGGAGACAACCATGATAGATCTGTACACCGCTGCGACCCCGAATGGCCACAAGGTCTCTATCGTGCTCGAGGAACTCGGCCTGCCCTACACGGTGCATGCCTTGAGTTTCGACAATAAGGAACAGAAGTCCGAGGACTTCCTCAAGATCAACCCCAATGGCCGGATTCCGGCGATTGTTGATCGCGCCAACGGCGATTTCGCCGTGTTCGAGTCCGGCGCCATCCTGATTTATCTCGCTGAAATGACCGGCAAGTTGATGCCAACCGACCCCAAGGGGCGTTCGGTGGTCTTGCAGTGGTTGATGTTCCAGATGGGCGGAATAGGCCCGATGCAGGGCCAGGCCAACGTGTTTTTCCGTTATTTTCCGGAAAAACTCCAGGGCGCCATCGACCGCTATCAGCATGAAACCCGCCGCCTCTACGAAGTACTGGACACGCGTCTGCAAACCGTCGAGTTTCTTGCCGGCGAGTACAGCATCGCCGACATCGCGACCTTCCCGTGGGTACGTGGATATGAGTGGTCCGGTGTCTCGGTGGACGGCTTGACGGCGTTGCAACGCTGGATGGCGACCATCGAGGCCCGGCCCGCTGTGCAGCGTGGTTTACTGGTGCCGCAACGCGCCGATGAAGCCAGTGTCATCAAGGGTGCCCAGGCCATGCTGATCCGATGAGTCTATCGATGCGATCCCTCAGTCTGCTGGCGCTGTGCAGTTTCAGTCCCTTGTTGTTCGCCGCTGATGTTCCAGGCAGCCAGGACCTGCCGATCGTGCCGCGCATGGTCGATGCGCAGATCGTCGACTATCGCCCGGCGGTCGATCTTGAGCGGATTTATCCGCTCGGTTCGATCCGCAAGATCAGCGGTCAGCTGCGCTTCGATGGCCAGGTCAGTGCGCGTGGCACTGCAACGTCTGTGACGTACGAACTGCCGCCGGAGCATTCGGCGACCCAAGCGTTCACCGCTGCCCGCGAAGCCTTGCAAAAGCAGGACGCGCAATTGCTGTTCTGGTGCCAGGCCCGGGATTGTGGCGAAAGCAGCCTGTGGGCCAACGAAGTGTTCGGCAACGCCAAACTCTACGGCTCCGACAATGAGCAGGCGTACCTGCTGTTGCGCCTGGCGGCACCGAAAGACAACACGCTGGTGGCGCTTTACAGCATCACCCGCGGCAATCGCAAAGCCTACCTGCACGTCGAACAGTTCGAGGCGGCCGCACCGCTGGGCGATTTGCTGCCGACCTCCGCGACCTTGCTGCGCGAACTCAAAAGCACTGGCGAGCTCGACTTTCCCAAATTGACGGAGACGCCGGATGACACCTGGCTGCGCTTGATATCCCGTGGTCTGAATCTGGATACCACGTTGCGGGTCAGTGTTTCCGGGCCGAATGCCGAAGCCTGGCGTCAAGCGTTGATCGACCAGGGTGTGCGTGCGGCGCGGATCGAAACCGGTAGCGTCGAAGGCTCTGGCCTGCACATCGAGCTGTTGCGCTAGGCTGTATCTGGCGAACGTGCGCGTTGCGTTCGCCTATTCTTTTGACGACTGATTTTTTCGAGACCTTGGATGATCAATAACGATCGGCTGTTGGTGCAGATCCTGCTCCTGGTGCTGTTTGGCGCGAGCTTTTGGGTGATGGCGCCGTTCTGGTCGGCGTTGTTCTGGGGCGCGGTGCTGGCGTTCGCCAGTTGGCCGTTGATGCGCCTGCTGACCCGTTGGCTTAATGGTCGCGAATCGCTGGCAGCAGCCCTGTTGACCATGGGCTGGATGCTGTTGGTGGCGGCGCCGCTGGTGTGGCTGGGGTTCAACCTGGCGGACCATGTACGTGATGCCACCGCGTTCATCAAGGATGTGCAGGTCGATGGCCTGCCGGAGGCACCGGCCTGGCTGGGTGGCATTCCATTGGTGGGCGGTCGTCTGGTGGGGATCTGGAACAGCATCGATCAGCAGGGTGCGGCGATGATGGTGTCGCTCAAGCCTTATTTCGGCCAGGTCGGCAACTGGTTGCTGGCGCGCAGTGCGCAGATTGGCGGCGGCATTCTCGAACTGACGTTGAGCATCGTCTTCGTATTCTTTTTCTATCGTGACGGGCCACGGCTGGCGGCGTTTGTCCATGGCTTGCTCGAGCGCCTGATCGGCAAGCGTGCCGGGTACTACATCGAACTGGTGGCGGGCACGGTGCAGCGAGTGGTGAACGGGGTGATCGGCACGGCGGCGGCTCAGGCCGTGCTGGCGCTGATCGGGTTCCTGATTGCCGGTGTGCCGGGGGCGTTGGTACTTGGCATCGTGACGTTTCTGCTCAGCCTGATCCCCATGGGGCCGCCGCTGGTGTGGGTTCCGGCCACGGCCTGGCTGGCCTGGAAAGGTGAGTACGGGATGGCGATCTTCCTCGGCATCTGGGGCACCTTCATCATCAGTGGCGTCGACAACGTGCTCAAACCGTACCTGATCAGTCGCGGCGGCAACTTGCCGTTGGTCATCGTGCTGCTTGGGGTATTCGGCGGGTTGATTGCGTTCGGCTTCATCGGCCTGTTCATCGGTCCGACGTTACTGGCGGTGGCGTACAGCCTGTTGACCGACTGGAGCAAGAGTCAGGCGCGGGTCGAAGACCGTCGCTGAATGTAGAGGGGATCATGCGGTAAAGCTGGAAAACAGGCTCGCGTTGATCCGGCGGACGGATGATGGGGACCGTCAGACCAACAGCCAGGCTGTAAAAGCGTCCCGGGCTTCCTTGTCCGGGGCGTGTAGCGGGCTGAATCAGAACTTCGCTTCAGCATCCAGTTGCAGGGTGTTGATGTCGGAGTCCTTGAGGGTGGCGTTGGTGTAGTCAGAGTTAGCCATGAAGTACGTCGCGCCGAGGTTGAAGTTCTTGTCCAGCTCGTAGCTCACTTTCAACTTGCTGCCGCGCGAACCGGTGAAACCGTTGGCGAAGTCGGAGTCGGTGAAAGCGCCAACCACGGAGTTACGCTGCACGTCGCGGTAGTTGTAGTCGATGGCAAAACCGTAGACCTTGGTCTTCACACCGGCCAGCCAGGCAGTGTCCTGATCGTTGCTGGCATCGTCGTTGTTGACGTACTGACCGTACAGCGAAAGTGGCAATGGCAGGCCACCGATGTCGAGCTGACCAAAGCCTTCGAACAGTTTGAATTGTTCGTTCGGGCTGTTGCCGTTGATGGCCAGTGCGGCCGGAATGGAAGTACCGCCCGGGGTGATGTCGTCGTCGTTGTCATAACCGTAGACGCTGCCGCCCAGGGTCAGTTTCAGGTTGTCGGTGATGCCAAAGCGCGCGCCCAACTGGCCAGCGTACAGACGCAGGTCGTGCTTGAACTGCACGCCGTCGCCGTCAACGTTGTCCTTGAGGGTGTAGTGACCGGCGCTACCGAACAGCTCGGTGCTGCCGCTCAGCGGGTACTTGTACGACAGGGACAGACCTTCAGGGCTGATGTCGCTATCCCAGATCACGTCGCCCATGCTCACCCATTGCTGTGGCATCTTGCCGCCAACGATGTGCAGGTTCTTGATGGCGTCGGGGTGGTAGTCGACGTAACCCTGGTCCAGCCAGATCTGCTTCTTGTCGAAGTAGTTGTCCAGGCTCTGGTTGGTGGAACGCGGGTCATCGTTGTTGCCGGTGGCGATACGGATACCGGTGTCGACCTGCGGGTTGATTTCGGTATAGGCACCCAGGCGGGCACGAATGCGCTGACGATCCTGGTCTTTGTTGTTCGAAACGCCATCGTTGTGGACATTTTCCTGACGGAAGCGCACGTCGCCCTTGAACTGGGTCTTGGCAGCCCACGCCAGTTTCTGGTCGAAGGTGCTCAGTTCGTTGGTTTTCTTCGCAGTTGCGGCGATTTGCTCGTTGGTCTCTTGTTGAGCCTGACGGGCAATTTGCTGGTCTTTCTGATCCCTGGCCAACTCGGCTTGCAGTTCGCTGTACTGCGCGTTGGTAATCGAGCCGTTAGCTTTGAGCATGTCGAGCAGTTTGGCGTCGACTGCGGCGCTGGCTGGAACACTCATGGCCAGCAGCAGGCCACCACACAGGGCCGCCGCAGTTTTCGTGGAAGCAAGACGCATATCAATCTCCGAAGATGAGAGTGGATGGCTGAGCCATCCAGGGCACAACCGACCAGTGATGGACGGAAAACAGTGGCCGGGTTAGAACCCGACGCTCTAAAAACAGGCGCCAGTATCGCGACGGTTTATGACAGTGCAGTGGCAATGTGATGGCATGTCGGTGACGATACAAAGTCGTCGCGAACTATTGAGTTAGAGCGCTGTCGTCGAATTGATCGTGTGCATCCGGGAGCGATCGGCGATACTCGCGGGGCTTTCACGCCAAGAAGAGTGAGGATGGTGATGCCGTTGCAACGCCTGCAAAGTCTGTCTGAAATCGCCCCGCAAACGTGGGATGCGCTGGTGCCCGAGAATCAGCCGTTTTTGAGTCACGCATTTCTGAGCGCACTGGAAGACAGCGGCAGTGTCGGGCCACATTCCGGCTGGCAACCCGAGCATTTGCTGCACGTCGAAGGGGATCGTTTGATTGCCGCATTGCCCAGCTATCGCAAGTGGCATTCCTACGGCGAATACGTGTTCGACCACGCCTGGGCCGATGCCTGCGAACGTGCCGGAATCGATTACTACCCCAAGCTTTTAACCGCCGTACCGTTCAGTCCGGTCAGCGGCCCGCGGCTGCTGGCAGCCAGTGTCGAGGATGGTTTCGAGCTACTGAAAAGTCTGCCGGGTTATCTGGAAATCGAACAACTCTCCAGTGCCCACATCAACTTCACCGACCCGTTCACCGATGCCGCATTGGCCGAGCAACCGGGCTGGTTGCAACGCATCGGTTGTCAGTATCACTGGCAAAATCGCGGCTACCGCGACTTTCAGGATTTCCTCGATGTGCTGAGTTCGCGCAAGCGTAAACAGATGCGTAAGGAGCGCGAACAGGTGGTGGGTCAGGGCTTCGAGTTCGAGTGGCTGGAAGGGCGGGATCTGACAGAGGCGCAGTGGGATTTTGTCTATGCCTGCTACGCCAATACGTACGCCGTGCGTAGGCAAACGCCTTATCTGACGCGCGAATTTTTCAGCCTGCTGGCCGAGCGCATGCCGCAATCGATTCGCGTGGTCTTGGCCAAACAAGGCTCATGCCCAGTGGCTATGGCCTTCAGCCTGGTGGGGGGCGACAGCTTCTACGGGCGTTATTGGGGCTGTCTGGCCGAGTTCGATCGCCTGCATTTCGAGACCTGTTTCTACCAGGGGATGGACTATGCGATTGCCAACGGCTTCCAGCGTTTCGATGCCGGTGCCCAAGGTGAGCACAAGTTGATTCGCGGGTTCGAACCAGTGATCACCCATTCCTGGCATTACCTGCGCCATCCGGGGTTGAAGGCGGCGGTCAAGGACTTCCTTCAGCAGGAACGGCTGGGTGTGCTGGCGTATGCCGAGGAAGCGCGGACGGTGTTGCCCTACCGCCAGCAATAAAGCAAAGATCGCAGCCTTCGGCAGCTCCTACAGAGGTAACACCTGTAGAGCTGCCGAAGGCTGCGATCTTTTGATTTTCGCGGTTCAATCGATCCCGACAAAACCACCCGTCTGATGCTGCCACAACCGTGCGTACAAGCCGCCGTGGGCCAACAGTTCGGCATGACTACCGGTTTCGGCGATCTTGCCGTTCTCCAGCACCACCAGCCGGTCCATCCGGGCGATGGTCGAGAGTCGGTGGGCGATGGCGATCACGGTTTTGCCCTGCATCAGGGTTTCCAGGCTTTCCTGAATCGCCGCTTCGACTTCCGAATCCAGTGCCGACGTGGCCTCGTCCATGATCAGGATCGGCGCATCCTTGAGCAACACCCGGGCGATGGCGATCCGCTGACGCTGGCCACCAGAAAGTTTCACCCCGCGCTCCCCGACGTGGGCATCGAAACCGACGCGACCTTCAGCATCCGAAAGCGTTGGAATGAATCCGTCGGCCCGAGCCTTATGCACCGCTTCCCAGAGTTCGGTATCGGTGGCATCGGGTTTGCCGTAAAGCAGGTTGTCGCGGATCGAGCGATGCAGCAGGGACGTGTCCTGGGTGATCATGCCGATGCGTTCGCGCAGGCTTTCCTGGCTGACGTCGGCAATGTTCTGGCCGTCGATGAGAATCTTCCCGCCTTCCACGTCGTAGAGGCGCAGCAGCAGATTGACCAAGGTTGATTTGCCGGCGCCGGACGGGCCGATCAAGCCGATCTTCTCACCGGGTTTTATCGTCAAGTTGAGCCCGCCGATGATCCCGCTGCGCTTGCCGTAGTGGAAGTCCACGTTCTCGAAACGCACCTCGCCACGGGCCACGGTCAACGGTTTGGCCTGGTCGCGGTCGGTCACGCTGACCGGCTGCGAGATGCTCTGCAAACCGTCCTGCACCATGCCGATGTTTTCGAAGATGCCGGTGACCACCCACATGATCCAGCCGGACATGTTGACGATGCGGATCACCAGCCCGGTGGCCAGCGCAATGGCGCCCACGCTGATCAGCGATTGCGTCCACAACCACAGCGCCAGGCCGGTGGTGCCGACGATCAGCAAGCCGTTCATGCTGGTGATGACCACGTCCATGCTGGTGACGACACGGCCGGCCAGTTGGGCTTTTTCGGTTTGTTCCTTGATCGCTTCGCGGGCGTATTGCTGCTCAAAATTGGTGTGGGCGAACAGCTTCAGGGTGGTGATGTTGGTGTAGCCATCGACGATCCGCCCCATGAGTTTTGAGCGTGCATCGGAGGCGACAACCGAACGATCCTTGACCCGTGGTACGAAGTAATAGAGGGCGCTGATGAAGGCGACGATCCAGGTCAGCAGCGGAATCATCAGGCGCCAGTCGGCTTCGGCGAACAGCACCAGCGAACTGATCGCGTAGATCAACACATGCCACAACGCATCCACCGCTTGCACGGCGGAATCGCGCAGGGAGTTGCCGGTTTGCATGATGCGTTGGGCAATGCGCCCGGCGAAGTCGTTCTGGAAAAAATTCAGGCTCTGCTTGAGCACGTAGCTGTGGTTTTGCCAGCGAATCAGGCTGGTCATGCTCGGGCTCAGGGTCTGGTGCACCAGCAGGTCGTGCAGGCCGACGAACACCGGGCGCAGGATCAGCGCGACCACCACCATCCAGGCCAGTTCGATGCCGTGCTCTTTGAAGAAATCGGCGTTGGGGGTGCCTTGGGCCAGGTCGATGATGCGGCTCAGGTAGCTGAACAGCGCCACTTCGATCAATGCGCCGAACAGGCCGACGATCAGCAGGGCGACGAAACTCGGCCAGACCTGCTTGAGGTAATAGGTGTAGAAGGGCAGGACGCGGTCCGGTGGAGCGGCTGTCGGGGCGTCGCGGAAGATGTCGATCAGTTTTTCAAAACGGCGATAAAGCATCGGTTTCTCGCCCGCGCACGGGCTCTCCTTTAAACGGTTTGAGCGTTGCCGGCAGCACCGGCAACCGCCCGGACATCCTTGTCCAGCTTAGTCTCAGTCGATGCGCTTGGCCGACTTGATGAACACCGGATCAGCCGGTACATCCTTCATGCCGCTGCGAACGGTGGTTGGCGAATTGACGATGATGTCGACCACGTCCATGCCTTTGACCACTTTGCCGAACACAGCGTAGCCGTCACCCTGGTCGAGGAAATCGTTGTCCTTGACGTTGATGAAGAACTGGCTGGTGGCCGAGTCAGGTACCGAGGTGCGGGCCATGGACAAGGTGCCACGGACGTTGACCAGACCGTTCTTGTGCTCGTTCTTGATCGGCGCCTTGGTTTCTTTTTGCTGCATTTGTTGAGTGAAGCCGCCGCCCTGGACCATGAAGCCCGGAATCACGCGGTGGAAAATCGTGTTGTTGTAGAAGCCGCTGTCCACGTACTCAAGGAAGTTCTTGGTGCTGATCGGGGCCTTGACCGGGTCCAGTTCGATTTCGATCTGGCCATTGGTGGTTTCCAGCAGAACATGCGGCGCCTTGGCAGGCGTTGCCGCCATCAGGTTAGCGGCAAACAGTACGGAGCCAGCGGCGAGGGCGATTTTTTTCAGCATGGGTCAGTGATCCTGAGTGTGTTGGTGTCGACTGCGGTGAGAAACTCGAGCAGTGTCTGGTTGAATTGATCGGGCTGGTCCAGCGGGGTGGCGTGACGCGAATCGGCGATCACTTCCAGCCGCGCGTTTGGCAGCAGTCTTACGTAATTTTCCTTCAGCGAAACCGGTGTGTAGTCACGGTCGGCGCTGACGATGAGGGTTGGACAGGTGACCTTCGAAAGTCGTTCCTGTACACCCCAACCGACAATGGCATCGAAGCTGGCGAGATAAGCATGTTTGTCGTTTTTTGCCCAGCGTTCGGCCATTTTTTGTCGCAATTCTGCCTGTTCGGGTTTGGGAAACAATTTGCCGCCCAGGGCTTTGCCGATGGTGCGAAGGCTGAGCGCGCGCATCAGGCTCCAGCGTTTGAACCATTGCCAATAGTCGTCGCGGCTGCGTAGTTTGACCTCCGGCGCGCTGTTGACGATGCACAGGCTTTTAAGCAGTTGTGGCTGATCCACGCCGAGTTGAAAACCGATCATGCCGCCCATGGACAGTCCCACATAATGTGTCGGGCCAAGGTTCAGATGCTCCATCAGCGCCACCAGATCAGCGCTGAATCCGGCGATGCTGTATCGCTCACGGGGCTTGTCGGAGCGGCCGTGGCCGCGCACATCAGGGACGATTACCCGATAGCGCGCAGCCAGCGCGGGGATCTGTTTTTCCCAGTCCAAGGTGCTTGAACCCAGGCCGTGAACCAGCAGCAACGGCGCGCCGTGGCCATATTCCTCATAGTGCAGGTTGCAACCTTCGTGTTCGAAATAGGCCATGCATACACTCCGTGTCAGGCTTGTTCAGGGGCGGCGAACGGTGCGTCCAGCGGTGCGGTGTCGAAGGTGCGCAGCAACTCGACGAGAATCTGCGTCGCCGGGCCGAGCGGTTTGTCCTTGTTCGAATACAGGTAAAAACTCGGGTTACGGCTGCCGCCCTGATCCAAAGGTAGCAGCTTGAGCGTGCCTTCCTTGAGTTCCCGTTCGATCATGTGCCTTGGCAACCAGGCGAACCCCAGACCGCTGCCGACGAAAGTCGCGGCGGTGGCCAGGCTGCCGACGGTCCAGCGCTGTTCGGCGCCGAGCCAGCCCACGTCCCGTGGCTGCTGGCGCCCGGAGTCGCGGATGACCACTTGCAGCTGGCTTTCCAGATCCTGGAAATTCAGTTCGCGATTGAGGCGATGCAGGGGATGTTCCGGGTGAGCGACGGCGACAAACTCGACGTCGCTCAATTCCGCCCCCAGGTAACCGGGAATGCTGAAACCACTGATAGCGAGGTCGGCGACGCCTTCGAGCAGTACTTCTTCCACGCCCGACAACACCTCTTCGCGCAGACGCACCCGGCAGCCACGGCTTTGCGGCATGAACGCGGTCAGGGCGCGAACGAGACGGGCATTTGGGTAAGCGGCGTCGACCACCAGGCGCACTTCGGCTTCCCAGCCTTGTTCCATGTGGTGAGCCAGGTCTTCCAGCTGACTGGCCTGTTTCACCAATTGCCGTGACCGGCGCAGCAGCACGCCACCGGCTTCGGTGAGCACCGCTTTACGGCCGTCGATGCGCAGCAATGGCACGCCGAGTTGGTCCTGCATGCGCGCCACGGTGTAGCTGACCGACGATTGCGAGCGGTGCAGCGCCTCGGCGGCCTGGGCGAAACCACCGTGGTCGACCACGGCCTGAAGCGTTCGCCATTGATCAAGGGTCACGCGGGGCGCTTTCATGATGAGCTCCTGTTGTCCTAAGCTGCGCAGTTCTTATTGGAGACTGCTGAATGAAAAAAATGTGTAGTTTGGTGTCGGCTTGCATCCTGCTGGCCCTGTTGCCGCTTACCGCGTCGGCTTACCCGATCGATGTGAAAAAAGACCTCAACGGTATGAAAATCGATTACGAAACCTTCGACACCGATAGCGATATCGGCTCCATTCGTGTGGCCAACTACGGCGATGTCGATGCGAGCTGCAAAGCGATTTTCAGCAACGGCCCGGAAGCACCTCGCACGCGCAAGCTCGATGTTCCGGCCGGCAAACACAAAACCACCACTGCCAAGTTCAGCCGCAACATCATCAAGCTGCGCATCGAGCTGAGCTGCACCCCGAAATAAAACCCAACGGAGCAAACCTGACGGGCATGCTCCGCTTATAAACGAAATTCTTGATCGGTTATAGCAGTTATTTGCGCTTTTTCATCGATATGACACGGTTTAACCTTCACTCCATCGACTTACAGCATTCTCAGATGGAGCCTACATCCCATGTCCCGCGTTCTGATCATCGAAAGCAGTGCCCGTCAGCAAGACTCGGTTTCCCGTCAACTGACCCAGACCTTCATCAACCAGTGGAAGGCCGCCCATCCGCAAGATCAAATCACAGTGCGTGACCTGGCCGTCAACCCGGTGCCGCACCTGGACATCAACTTGCTGGGCGGCTGGATGAAACCTGCCGAGCAGCGCAGCGACATCGAACAGCTTTCCCTGGAGCGCTCCAATCAGTTGACTGATGAACTACTGGCTGCCGACGCACTGGTGATGGCCGCGCCGATGTACAACTTCGCGATTCCAAGCACGCTCAAAGCCTGGCTCGACCATGTGCTGCGTGCCGGCGTGACCTTCAAGTACACCGAAACCGGTCCTCAAGGTCTGCTCAGCGGCAAGCGCGCCTACGTGCTGACGGCTCGCGGCGGGATCTACGCCGGCAGCACCGCGGATCACCAGGAACCGTACCTGCGTCAGGTCATGGGCTTCATCGGCATCCACGACGTGACGTTCATTCACGCCGAAGGCATGAACCTGGGCGGCGACTTCCAGGAGAAGGGCCTGAACCAGGCGAACGCCAAGCTTTCCCAAGTGGCCTGACCCGTTAATCGCCAGATAATCACCGGATGGTCTAGTGACCTGGCGCAACCCTTCAAGCCTGTACGCGCATCGAACCTCCCTTTGCACTTATTGCTCCTGAGTGCTGCCGCCCGATTGAACGCTTTAGCGAGATCGGGCTTTTTTTTGCCTGCGATTTTGTGAACAACGCAGAACCTGTAGGAGCCGAGCTTGCTCGCGATGGCGCTGGATCAGTTTCATTGATGTTGACTGACACTCCGTCATCGCGAGCAAGCTCAGCTCCTACAAGGTTTTGTGTTGGTCGATGGTTAGCGATAAGGGGCAAAACCCGCTATCGTCGCCGCCATTCAAAACGAGGCGAGCATGGGCTATCTACTTTTTGTCACGCTGATCCAGGCGTTTTCCTTCAGTTTGATCGGCGAATACCTGGCCGGTCATGTCGACAGCTACTTCGCGGTGCTGGTGCGTGTGCTGCTGGCGGGGCTGGTGTTCATTCCGTTGACGCGCTGGCGTTCCGTGGAGCCGGCGTTCATGCGCGGCATGTTGCTGATCGGTGCGCTGCAGTTCGGCGTGACCTACGTTTGCCTGTACCTGAGCTTTCGCGTGCTGACGGTGCCGGAGGTGCTGTTGTTCACCATCCTGACGCCGCTGCACGTGACCCTGATCGAAGATGCGCTGAACCGTCGCTTCAATCCCTGGGCCTTGATCGCGGCATTGGTGGCGGTGGTGGGCGCGGCAGTGATTCGCTATGACCGGATCAATCCCGACTTTTTCATGGGGTTCCTGCTGCTGCAACTGGCCAACTTCACCTATGCCGCCGGGCAGGTGCTCTACAAGCATCTGGTCGCGCGACATCCGAGCGACCTGCCGCATTATCGGCGGTTCGGCTATTTCTATCTGGGCGCATTGGCAGTGGCGTTGCCGGCGTTCCTGCTGTTCGGCAAACAAAACTTCCTGCCCGAAGCGCCGCTGCAATGGGGCGTTCTGTTTTTCCTCGGCCTGGTCTCGACCGCGTTGGGGCTGTACTGGTGGAACAAAGGCGCGTGCCTGGTCAATGGCGGGACACTGGCGGTGATGAACAACTTGCATGTGCCGGTGGGGTTGCTGATCAATCTGCTGATCTGGAATCAGCATGAGGAACTGGGGCGGTTATTCCTTGGCGGGAGTGTGATTCTGGCGGCGGTGTGGATCAGTCGGTTGGGCATCAGGCGAGAGACGAGCATCGTGTAGGAGCTGGCGCAGCCTGCGATCTTTTGATCTTGAAAATCAAAGGATCGCAGCCTTCGGCAGCTCCTACAGAGGAATTTCGGGGTTACATCACGTGTTTTTCGGGCGCAGGAATATGGCTCGCACCCAGCACCGCCGGCAGTAACCCGGCCCGTAAATCCGTACCACTCGGCTGCTGGTACAGGCTCAAGCCAAACTCCGGCAGCACCGCCAGCAAGTAATCGAAAATATCCCCTTGAATCCGTTCGTAATCAGCCCACGCTGTGGTGCGGGTGAAGCAATAGATTTCCAGCGGAATACCCTGTGCGGTGGTCTGCATCTGCCGAACCATGCAGGTCATGTTCGGCTGGATTTCCGGGTGGCTCTTCAAGTACGCCAGCGCATAGGCGCGGAACGTGCCGAGATTGGTCATGCGTCGGCGATTGGCCGACATGGCCGCGACATTACCCTGGGCCTCGTTCCACGCCTTGAGTTCGGCCTGTTTGCGGGACATGTAGTCGGTCAGCAAATGAACCTGCGACAGCTTCAGCTCTTCTTCATCGCGCAGAAAACGCACGCCGCTGGCGTCGATGAACAGGCTGCGCTTGATCCGGCGACCACCGGAAGCCTGCATGCCGCGCCAGTTCTTGAATGACTCGGACATCAGGCGCCAGGTCGGGATCGACACGATGGTCTTGTCGAAATTCTGCACCTTGACTGTATGCAGCGTGATATCCACCACGTCGCCATCGGCACCGACTTGCGGCATCTCGATCCAGTCGCCAACCCGCAGCATGTCGTTGCTGGTCAACTGTACGCTGGCGACGAACGACAGCAGGGTGTCCTTGTAGACCAACAGAATCACCGCCGACATGGCGCCCAGACCCGACAGCAGCAATAGCGGCGAACGGTCGATCAGCGTGGCGACAATGATGATCGCGCCAAACACGTACAAGACCATTTTCGTCAGTTGCACGTAGCCTTTGATCGAGCGGGTGCGGGCGTGTTCGGTGCGGGCGTAGATGTCCAGCAACGCATTGAGCAGGGCGCTGACCGCCAGCAGCAGAAACAGGAAGGTGAAGGCCAGCGCGACATTGCCGAGAAAATTCAGGCTGGTTTTGCTCAGGTCCGGCACCAGGTTGAGGCCGAACTGGATCACCAGCGAGGGGGTTATCTGCGCCAGGCGATGAAACACCTTGTTCTGCAGAAAGTCGTTGATCCAGTGCAACGCCGGCTGGCGGCCGAGCATCTTGGCCGCATGCAGTATGAGATAGCGCGCCACCCGTCCGAGGACCAGCGCAATCGCCAGCAGCAGCAACAGCGACAGGCTGGAGTGCACGAGCGGATGCTGATCGAGGGCACCCCAAAGGTCCAGGATGTTGATCCAGAGCTGTTTGATATCCATGGTCAAAAACGATTCTTCTGTAAGACGCGAGAGGCGATTAGAGCATTTAAGATGCTTTGTATTACGTTCGGGGACAAATCAGGCAACAAAAAAGCCACTGTTTACTGTCGTTTGCATAAAGAAACTCGGCCTCGGCGCTCGAAACCGGTACCCTATGCAGCTGTTTTTTTGCATTTCTTCGAGGTAGCACCCGTGTTTTCCCAATTCGCCCTGAACGAACGCCTGCTCAAAGCCGTGGCCGAGCTGAAATTTGTCGAGCCAACGCCTGTGCAAGCAGCGGCCATTCCGCTGGCGCTCCAAGGGCGTGATCTGCGGGTGACAGCGCAAACCGGTAGCGGCAAGACCGCTGCATTCGTTTTGCCGATCCTCAATCGCCTGATCGGCCCGGCCAAGATCCGCGTCAGCATCAAGACCCTGATCCTGCTGCCGACCCGCGAGTTGGCTCAGCAGACGCTGAAAGAAGTTGAACGCTTTTCGCAGTTCACCTTCATCAAGTCCGGCCTGATCACTGGCGGCGAAGACTTCAAGGTCCAGGCCGCCATGCTGCGCAAGGTGCCAGACATCCTGATCGGTACGCCGGGCCGGATGATCGAGCAACTGAACGCCGGCAACCTCGACCTGAAAGAAGTCGAAGTGCTGGTACTCGACGAAGCCGACCGCATGCTCGACATGGGTTTTGCCGAAGACGTCCAGCGCCTGGTGGACGAGTGCACCAACCGTCAGCAGACCATGCTGTTCTCCGCCACCACCGGTGGTTCGGGCCTGCGCGAGATGGTCGCCAAGGTGTTGAACAACCCTGAGCACCTGCAACTCAACGCGGTCAGCCAGCTGAACGAAACCACCCGTCAGCAAATCATCACCGCTGACCACAACCAGCACAAAGAACAGATTGTGAACTGGCTGCTGGCCAACGAGACTTACCAGAAGGCCATCGTGTTCACCAACACCCGGGCCATGGCTGATCGCATTTACGGTCGTCTGGTGGCGCAGGAATACAAGGCGTTCGTGCTGCACGGCGACAAGGACCAGAAGGATCGCAAACTGGCGATCGACCGTCTGAAGCAGGGTGGGGTGAAAATCCTCGTCGCGACCGACGTCGCCGCTCGCGGCCTGGACGTGGACGGCCTGGACCTGGTGATCAACTTCGACATGCCGCGCAGCGGCGACGAGTACGTGCACCGCATCGGTCGTACCGGCCGCGCCGGCAATGATGGCCTGGCCATCTCGCTGATCTGCCACGGCGACTGGAACCTGATGTCGAGCATCGAGCGCTACCTCAAGCAGAGCTTCGAGCGCCGCACCATCAAGGAAGTCAAAGGCGTCTACGGCGGACCGAAAAAGGTCAAGGCCTCGGGCAAGGCTGTCGGTGTGAAGAAGAAAAAGACCGACGCCAAGGGCGACAAGAAAAAGACCGCCGCCAAGACCCCGACCAAGCGCAAGAGCGTCAATCGCCCGAAAAGCGATTCGCTGGTGAGCAAGGACGGCATGGCCCCGCTCAAGCGCCGCAAGCCGGAAGCACCGGCTGCTGAGTAAATGCTTTAGGCAGTGGACATAAAAAACCGGACAGATGTCCGGTTTTTTTATGGGCGGCGTTTTTCAACTCTCGGTTTTCTTCTCTGCTGTTCCCAACTCTTTTAAACGCTGATCGATCAACTGGCACTTGTCTGGCAGATCTTTCGCGGCAGTACCCAGGTCCATCTTCTGCAACTCATCGTTGATCTCTTTGGCCTTGGCCGGGTTCTGTTCGGTGAGTTTGGTAACTTCCTTGGCCAGTTGTTCGCGTTTTTGGGTGGCTTCCTCGGGGGTGCAGGCCCAGGCGGGCAGGGCGCAGGCGAGCGTGGCGGCGAGGGTAAGCTTGAGCAGGGTTTTCATGAGTCAGGCCTCAGTTCCGGTTAAGGCGGGTTAACCGGTTGAGGCCTGAAGGGCGTGAAAAGTTCAGAATCACCGCCAGCCCATGTAGGAGTGAGCCTGCTCGCGATGAGGGCGTGTCAGCCGACATCAATGTTGAAGGTATTTCGTTATCGCGAGCAGGCTCACTCCTACAAAAGCATTTTGCGGGGCTTACCCACCGTGACAGCAACTTGCCGAGGTCTTGTCATCGTACTTGTCGTGGTGTTTCACCCACTCCATGATTTCCTCTTCATTTCTGCCTTTGGGCGTCAAATCGAGGTAGTTGTAGGCGCCGACCAACATGTCCAGGCCCCGGGCATAAGTCGAATAGGTGTGAAAAATTTCGCCACCCTCGTTGCGATAAAATACGCTCAGGCCGGGAAGTTCCTCCTCGGAGCCGTCGGTTTTTTCGTAGTTGTAGGTTGCCTTGCCGGCGGCGACATCTTCGGCTCGGGCCGAGACGCCAAAGTCGTAGTTGAAATCGCAGCCTTCTGACGATACCCAGTCAAACTTCCAGCCCATACGCCGCTTGAACGCCTGGAACTCGGCGAACGGTGCGTGGGACACCGCCACCACGGCCACGTCATGGTGTGCCAGGTGCTGATTGGCGCCGTCGATGTGGTCGGAGAGGAACGAGCAACCGGGGCAGCCTTCGTCCCAGCCGTCGGCAAACATAAAGTGGTAGATGACCAGTTGGCTGCGGCCGCCAAACAGGTCGGCGAGTTTCAGTTCGCCGTTGGGGCCCTGGAAGTGGTAGTCCTTGTCGATTTTCACCCAGGGCAAGGCACGGCGTTCTGCGCTGAGTTTGTCTCGTTCCTTGGTGAAGGCTTTTTCGTGCGCCAGGTGCTGTTTACGGGCGGCGAGCCATTCTTCCCGGGACACGACGGGATGATTCTGAATGTTCATGGTGATTTCTCCTGCGTGGGGCTGGGAGGTGACTTACACAGCCTAGTCGTTTGGCTCGCCGGGAATTCGACATACCGCCGGTCGGTAGTGGCAAAAAACCGGGCTGAACGGCTGTAGTCCACGCCGGTCACAACCTATGTAGCCCCTCACTCACGGGCACCGGAGGTTGCAGGATGACGACTTATAACTGGGATTTGATCGAGCGCCTGCTGCATGAAGTGCAGCACGGCGAAGCCAGCTTCACGCCACGACCTTATGCCGAACAGTACGCGGCGGAAAAAGCGTCGGAAGGTGAGCAGACTGAGAACCTTGACCATCTGAAAGCGGTGGCGGGTGAGTACGAGAAATTACTGCTGGAGCGGGGTTACATCGAGCCTCGGCCGGAGGAGCAGGGAGGCACCGGGTCCAATTACATTTTGACGCCTCGGGGTTCCAGTTTATTGAGCCTGATCGACAGCAGCATTCCGGGTAATGATCATCCGCGGCAAGTGCTTGATGAGCAGGAAGATGCGCTGGATGAAGTGACGTTCGAAGAGGTGGCGTCGAAGGCGCAGATTGCCTGACAGGTCAGTTGATTCCCCCTGTAGGAGTGAGCCTGCTCGCGATAGCGGTGGATCAGCCGACATTTTTATCGACTGATCCACCGCTATCGCGAGCAGGCTCACTCCTACAGGGGATTTGAGTTGTTAGCTCTGTTTTGCGGCTTTCAGACATTTCAAATCACTGAAATCTTTCTTCACTCCCTCGATTTTCGTCAGCAACCGCTGACGCTGCTCCGGCGTGCTTTCAGCCATCAAATCGACGAACAGCGAGCGTGCCTGCGCTTCCGTGGCGGCGAATGCCTGGCGGTACGCAGGCGTCCATAAACGCTCGCGTTCGACCAGAAGCGTCTCTATTCGTTGTGGGAATTCAGGGCTGTGGCGTTGCGCCACGGCGGCACTGAACTGCTTCTGCCAGTGGACGCGATTGGCGATCCACTGCGTGTTCTGGTCGCCCAAGGCATTCGACCATGCCACGACGCGCTGATGCTGAGTGGCGTTCAATGGGCCAAGCCAGTCACCCAGGCGTTTTTCCATGCGCTCGCCGCGTTCCTTGATCTGCTGGTCGAGGGACGGCTTAAGGTATTGCGCCTGGCGTTTGCGCTGGTCTTTGGCGAAGGCCTCGTTCATTTCGGCGACCTGCGTGTCGTCCAGCCCTTGCAGCAATTCGACCGCGGAGGGGGTGATTTCCCGGGCCGTTTCGGCGATCGCCTGTTTGGCTTCCAGCGCGCGGGCTTGCAATGCGGCATCGGTGACCTGGTTCGTGGCGACCATGGTTTGCAGTCGATCCAGCCAGTCGAGGTAACCCGGCATTTGCGTGGTGCAATGCCAGCTCAAATGTTCCTTGAGGCGCTCGTTGAGCCAGCTTTTTTGCTCGCCGTTCATGTCCAGGTAGTCGCCGAGCGTCCAGGGAATGATCACGTCGAGGTTGCGGTAGGCCAGGCCCATGCGGCTGCACGCGCCGAGGGCGAGGCTGAACATGAGCACGAAGGCGATCTGTTTTAACCAGCGAGACATGGGCGAATCCTTGCGAAAGCCTGGCTTCGGGGTCTGATTCTCATGTGAACGCAAGATCAGCCCGGCAGTTCAGCCAATCAATAGAAGGCGCGTTCAGCCTTGAGGGTGACAAGTCCGTCACACTGACTGTTGTGCCCGGAATAGGCAGAACAATAGCTGCCGCTGAGGCTGGAGTCGCTGTAGATCAGGTTGAGGTCGATGCCCATGAACGGTCGAGACAGTTTCACTGACCAATCGGTGAAACTTCCTACGTAACCACCGTCCACCGCGACGGGCGTGTTCAGCTGGTGGGTGGTGTATTTCATGCTGATCCCGATGCCGAACGGCTGATTGCCACTGAGGTCGGCGAAGAGCGTGTTGTTCTGTTTGTCCGGGTCGTTGCTCAACGCGATGCCGAAACGACTGCCGAGCAAGGTCAGGCCACCGAACAGCTCCTGGCTGTCGAGCGTTTCCACTTCGGGGTAACTGTAATGGATCATGCCCACTTCATAGCCAAAGGTTTGGTCGAAGGGTTGTTTAAAGCCTGCGTAGGAATCGATCTCGAGATTTTTTCCCGGGCTGATACCCATGCTGGGCGACCATTGGCCAAAGTAGAAACCACTGCTGTGCGTCAGGTCCAGACCGCCATGAAATGAGCCGGCGGCCGAGGGTTTGACCAAGCCTTGGGCCATGCTACGGCTGGGACTGGTGCCGAGCTTGAGATCGAAATCCCCCATCTCGCGTTGAAAGATTTGCCCATGGGCGATCGAACACGCCATAAAGCTGACGAGCAGGATGGGTAAGCAGGAGGGTTTGAACATGCGTCGCTCCATGAACAGCGGGGGCGGGCGGAGAGGCCTGCTGAAACGCTTGATCTAGACGCGTGCAAGGATACCGGCGAATGACGGGCATCGAGGGCCGTTCGTCGATTTTAACAAGATTGATTGTTTGCGAGGGAGTTGCTGCGCGGGTGCCAGTCCAGGCGCTTCGAAGCTCAAAGCGCCCAGGGACCAGGTGAAGCGAAGAGTGTTACTTCTTGCCCAAGGTGATCTGCTTGGACGGGCCGAACGTCTGGCCGCTGACGCCTTTGGCAATTTGCTGGATTTCACCGCCGGATTTGAGGAATGCAGCGATCTGGTTGTTGATCGATTCGCTGGTTTCAACGGCTGGAGCTGGCTTTGCTTTGCTGGTGGATGCTTTTACACGCATGGCGGCCATTAACCTGTAGAAAATTAACTTGGCCAGGCATCGTACAGGAATTACCTGCAATTTGCTTGGCAAATATCCCTTGGACGTTTGAGGTGAGGGACGAAACAGGCTGCGAATTGTTGTTGGTCTGTTTCCCCTAAGTCGCTGTTTTAAATAAAAACATGGCTCGTAAAATGTCTTTTCGTGCCTGGCAGACAGTGATGAAAGTGGTCGGAGCGGTCAGACGAGCGGCCAGCTGCCCATGGCAAAAGCCAGGAAAATTAAGGCC
The DNA here is from genome assembly GCF_047784845.1 of Pseudomonas sp. NFX98. Taxonomy (NCBI): domain Bacteria; kingdom Pseudomonadati; phylum Pseudomonadota; class Gammaproteobacteria; order Pseudomonadales; family Pseudomonadaceae; genus Pseudomonas; species Pseudomonas sp. NFX98. Next base: position 58,522 of record NZ_JBLNNF010000020.1, read on the forward strand.
TTCGCAGGATTTTCTTGCGCCACCGGGCCGGCTACCGAACGCGGTCGGCAAAACCGGGTAGAATGCCGCCACGTAATGAGGGTATTGGACATGGCTTTAGTCGGGCGTTACAACAGTTTGCAAGTGGTTAAACACACTAACTTCGGTTTATATCTGGACGGTGGCGCGGATGGCGAAATTCTTTTGCCTAATCGTTATATTCCAAAAGATATTCCCAGCGAAGATGAAGATTGGTTAAACGTTTTTGTTTATCTGGATAGCGATGACAAACTTATCGCAACTACTGAAAAGCCAAAAGTTCAGGTAGGTGAATTCGCCAGTTTGAAAGTTGTTGAAGTCAACAGCATCGGCGTGTTCCTGGACTGGGGGCTGCCGAAGGATCTGTTGCTGCCGTACTCCGAAGAAAAACGCCAGATGACAGCCGGCGAGTACACCGTGGTGCATGTCTACCTCGACAAGCACACACGCCGCATCACCGCGACGGCGCGTCTTGACCGCTACCTCGACAAGACGCCGGCCAACTACACGCCGGGCCAGGAAGTTGACTTGCTGGTTGCCGAAGCCACCGATATGGGTTTCAAGGCAATCATCAATAACAAGCACTGGGGCCTGATTCACAAGAACGAAATCTTCAAGTTCATGCGCGCCGGCAAAGAAGAGAAGGGCTTCATCAAGGAAGTTCGTGCCGACGGCAAGATCAGCCTGAGCCTGCAACCGGTCGGCCAGGAAGCGGCCACCAGCCTGAACTCGAAGATCCTCGCCAAGTTACGCGAGAACAACGGCAGTCTGCCGGTCAGCGACAAGAGCGACCCGACAGTGATCAGCAGCATGTTCGGCGTCAGCAAAGGCAACTTTAAAAAGGCCATCGGTGCGTTGTACAAGAATGGCCAGATTGTCATTCATGCCGATCGCATTGAACTGAGCTGATACTCGAAACACCCTGTAGGAGCTGCCGCAGGCTGCGATCTTTTGATCCGGAACTTAAAAAACAAAGATCGCAGCCTGCGGCAGCTCCTACAGGGCAGAGTTTTGCTTCCACTGCCGAGTTGTTGCCATGTTCCATGTCGTAGTCAAGGTTCTCCAGTGAGCGCCACCCGGCGTAGCGCCGATGGGTTTGCCCTGCAAGTGATGCTGGGTTTGTGCCTGGTCTGGGGCGTCCAGCAGGTGATGATCAAATGGGCGGCGCCCGACATTGCACCGGTCATGCAAGCGGCCGGGCGCTCGGGCATGTCCGCGTTGCTCGTGGGTTTGGTGATCTGCTGGAAGGGCGGCTGGGATCAGGTCGGTGCTACGTGGCGCGGCGGGTTGTTGGCCGGTGCCCTGTTTGGCCTGGAGTTTTTCTTCATTTCCGAAGGCCTGCAACTGACCACTGCCGCGCACATGTCGGTGTTCCTCTATACCGCGCCGATTTTTACCGCGCTGGGCGTGCACTGGTTGTTGCCCAGTGAGCGGTTGCGGCCGGTGCAATGGCTGGGGATCATTCTGGCCTTTGTCGGAATCGGCATCGCGTTTGCCGGTGGAGTGTCCTGGGATAATCTCGATCGCCGCATGTTGCTGGGCGATGCTTTGGGCGTACTGGCGGGTGCCGCATGGGGCGCGACCACCGTGGTGGTTCGGGCTTCGAGGTTGTCGGAGGCACCGGTGACCCTGACCTTGTTCTATCAATTGATCATCGGTTTCGTTGGTTTGCTGTTGATCGCGCTGCTCAGCGGCCAGATCACCCACGTCAGCCTGACCACCGTGGCGGTGGCCAGTGTGTTGTTTCAGGGCGTGGTTGTATCGTTTTTCAGTTACCTGATCTGGTTCTGGCTATTGCGCCGTTATCTGGCGGCGAACCTGGCGGTGTTTTCGTTCATGACGCCGCTGTTCGGCGTCACGTTCGGTGTGGTGTTGCTGGGCGAAGAGCTGAGCCTCAACTTTGTCATCGGCGCGGTGCTGGTGTTGTTGGGCATCACCTTTGTCAGTGCTGAGCAGTGGGTTCGCCGCCGTTTGCGCAGAGCGCTTGGGCAGTCCTGAGCGAACTGAACAGCAAACTCCCGGCGATCAACAGCCCAATGCCCGCGACCACCAGCGCGGGCTGCAAGCCACCGCTGAAGTGGCTGCTCAGCGCCGCTAGCAATGGTCCGCTGAGCTGGCCGACGGCAAAACATGCGGTCAGCAGGCCTGCATTGCGTTGCGTCGATTGGGGCGCCAGTTCCCGCGAGCGTTGAATCACCAGTTGCATGCAGGCCAGGAACGGCGTGCCACACAGAATCACCCCGAGCGCGAGGCCGGGACCATTGCCCAGCAGGCAAGCGAATACCCCCGCCGCTTGCAGCCATAGTGTCGCCATCAGCCAGTGACGTGTCGTCCCCCAAGTAGGCCGACGCACACTCACCAACACCACACCGATCGCCGCCGCCAGTCCGAAGCACGGCCAGAACAGATCGGCCTGCCATTGGCCATGGAACTGCGCACTGGCCATTTGCGACAGGAACGTTGCCGGGATGATGTAGCCCACGCCGTATAAGGCATAGACCAGGCCTAACCGGCCGATACCACGATGATCGGAAGTCGCGACGCTGGCGACAGCCGCCACGGTTACGGGCGGCTGCGGCAGGATTCGCACAATCCCCAGCAACATCACCAGGCCAACGGCGGCGTACACCAGCCATAACGTAGCGGACGTCTGACCCAGCAGGTTCGAACTCAAGGCAAGCAACCCTGTCAGAAAAATCCCCAAACCTGGTCCGGCAAATACCAAGGCGCCGAGTCGCGGGCGTCCGGCGGCGGCAGCCAACGGCTGGCTCAACGCGGTGATCATCACCAGCACCCAGGCGCTGGCCACGCCAGTACCGAAACGCAAAATCAGATGCGGCCAGAAGCCGTGCGCCCAGAACGAGGCGAGGGTCAACAGCACGCACAGCCATAAGCCACCCAGCAGACGGCGACGGACTTGCGCGGGACGCCGGGAAAACATCGCGTCCACGGCACCGAGGAAGTAACCGAGGTAATTGGCGGCGGCAATCAGGCCAGCGCCAGTCAGGTCGATCTGGCCTTCACTGAGCAGGTGCGGCAGTTGCGGGGTCAGGGCGAAACGGCCGATGCCCATGGCCATCATCAGGGCGATAAAACTGGCGGACAATCGAATCAAGGGCGACATGGTCAGAGTTCCAACAGAGGTTCAATGACCGTCAGGCTAGGTTCGATTGACTTTCTTGAAAAATGAATAATAGTGAGTAACTTGTTCTTTTTTGGAGAAGGTAGTGGAATTCAGTCAATTGCGGATCTTCCAGGCTGTGGCGGAGGAAGCATCCATTACACGCGCCGCCGAACGCCTGCACCGGGTGCCGTCCAATCTGTCGACCCGGCTCAAGCAACTGGAAGAGCAGTTGGGCGTAGAACTGTTCGTTCGCGAGCGTCAGCGTTTGCAGCTGTCGCCTGCGGGAAAAGTCCTGCTGGACTACACCGCGAAGTTGTTCGCCTTGCACGACGAAGCCCATGCGGCGGTGCAGGGTGGGCAACCGGCGGGTGACTTCGTGCTCGGCACCATGTACAGCACCGCCGCCATTCACCTCCCGGCGCTGTTGGCACGCTATCACCGGCGTTACCCGTCGGTGAACCTGCAAGTGCAGTCCGGGCCCAGCGGTGAGCTGCTGGAAGGTTTGCTCACAGGCCGGCTCGACGCGGCGCTGGTGGACGGTCCGCCGGAATTGTCCGGGCTCGATGGCGTGTTGTTGTGTGAGGAACGGCTGGTGCTGATCAGTGAGGCCGACCATCCACCGGTGCTCAGCGCGCGGGATGTGGAAGGGCGTTCGGTGTTCACTTTTCGCCCGGGTTGCTCCTATCGGACGCGCCTGGAGTCCTGGTTCTCCCGTGATCATGCGGCCATGGGCCGGGCAATGGAGATTGAGTCGTATCCGGGAATGCTTGCGTGCGTGATTGCCGGCTCCGGCGTGGCGCTGATGTCGGAGTCGATGCTCGCCAGTCTTCCGGGCCGTGAAAGCGTGGCAGTGCACCCGCTTTCCGAGCCGTTTGCCACGGCAACCACCTGGCTGATGTGGCGCAAGGGCATGGTCGGGGCCAATCTGAATGCTTGGATCGAGGAGCAGCAAGCGGTCTATCCGTCGGCGCAAAGCCAGGCCCGGGCGATTGCATGATTTAATGGCGGCCGATTGTGATCGATTCAGTAACAGATCATTGCCACTTTGGGCGAGCATTGCTCAGGACTTCGGACTATTATCAGTGCGAAGGGGCTACAGAATTTTGGCCGCTCGGCACTACCCTGAAGGGGGCATCATGAAAGAGAAAATCCAAAACTGGCTGCACGACCTGGGTGTCGCACTCGGTTTGATCGAACCGCCTCTGCAACCTGTGCCTATTCGTACTGACGACGAACAACGCCGACGCCAGCAGCGTCGCCGGTAATCGCGATGCCGCGGCTGTCGTAGCAGCTGCCGAGCTTGCGAGGCTGCGTTCGGCGGCGAAGCCGTCGTAAACCGTAGACCTATGCAGTCCGTCTGATGTGCCGAGTGGAATTCATCGGCGACTGCTTTGCAGCCGAACGCAGCCTCGCGATGCTCGGCAGCTGCTACAGGAAAGCAGGCGAATTTAATAGGGCGAGCAGATTCAATGCCGCGCGATCTCCATCAAAAACCGGCTCAAGTCACTGGCTGTCCTGGCCGTGTTGAGCATCCGGTCTTCCTCGGCGGTGAACGCCGTCAAACCGAGTTCGTCTTCCAGATGGAAGATCAGCTCTTCAATTTCCGATTTATCCAATCCCAACTGCACCAGACTGGTGTTGTCGTCGAAGTCATCCCTGCCTTCCAGCAATCGGCTGATGTATCGATGCACGGCAGCACGAACGGCGGCTCTTTTCATGGCGGTTCTTCGCGGGCGTTGTTGTTTTTATCCCTGCTGAGGATGTCGGCCTCGGCGAGGCGCACCAGACGTTCAGGGAATTCGAGCACTTTCCTTCAGGCGAAAAAAAACGGGTGTGGCAACCGACGCCACACCCGTCGAAGAAAGCATCAAGTCGTTATGTTCAGCTTAGGCTGCGCTCGCCAGTGTTGCCGGGCGACGGGACATCAGGCTGACGAGCACGAAGCTCACGAGGCTGACACCGAGGCTGTAGTAGATCGGTGTGTTGGCATCCATTCCGTCCTTGAACATGAAAACCAGGGCGGTAATGAAACCCAATGCCATGGCGGCGATGGCACCGGCGGTGGTGGCGCGTTTCCAGAAGATCGCACCCATCAGCGGGATCAGCATGCCGCCCACCAGCAGGTTGTAGGCCAGTGTCAGCGCACTGATCACGTCATTGACCACCAGTGCGATGCCCAGAACAACAATACCGGTCAACAGGGTGAACAAACGGTTAGTGGTGATGTTGGACTCTCTACCACCGCGCAGTTTCGGCAGCAGGTCTTCGGTCAGGGTGGTGGAGGCGGCCAGCAAGCCGGCGCTGGCGGTGGACATCATGGCTGCCAGGGCAGCAGCAATCACCAGGCCACGGATGCCGTCCGGCAGCGAGACTTTGACGATAGCGGCGAAGGCGTTGTTGACGTTGTCCAGATCCGGAATCAGCACGTGAGCGGCCATACCGATCAGCGCGCAAACCAGGCCGTAGATGATGCAGTAGATACCGGCCGAAGTACCGGCGTACTTCGCCACTTTTTCGCTCTTGGCGGTGAACACCCGTTGCCAGATGTCCTGACCGATCAGGATGCCGAAGAAGTAGATCATGAAGTAGGTGATGATGGTGTCCCAGCCAATGCTGGTGAAATTGAAGCTGGCGGCCGGCAGTTGCGCGACCAGTTGATCCCAGCCACCCACACGGTACAGGCAGATAGGCAACAGCAGGAACATCAGGCCGACGGTCTGGATACCAAACTGGACGATGTCGGTCAGGGTCAGCGACCACATGCCGCCGATTGTCGAGTAAATGACGACGATGCCGCCGCCTACCAGTACAGAGACCCAGAACGGCAGGTCAAACAGAACTTGCAGTACGGTGCCGATGGCCAAGATCGAAACCACGCCGATCATCAAGGCATAGGCCAGCATGATGGTCGCGCTGGCGGTACGGGCCATTGGGTTGTAGCGTTTTTCCAGCACCTGGGTGACGGTGAACACTTTCAGTTTCAGCAACGGTTTGGCGAGGAACAGGTTCAGCGCGATGATCCCGCAGCCCAGTGCGGCGCAGAGCCAGAAACCGGAGATGCCGTGCACGTAGCCCAGACGCACGGTGCCCACGGTAGACGCGCCGCCCAGAACGGTGGCAGCCATGGTGCCCATGTACAGGCCCGGGCCGAGGTTACGACCGGCGACCAGGTAGTCTTCGTGGGTCTTGGCCTTGCGCATGCCGTAGTAGCCGAGTATCAGCATCGCGGCGGCGTAGATGAGTACGACGATTAAATCCAAAGCCATGATGGCGTGTCTCCGATTGTATTTTTTATGTGAGGCGAAAAATCAGGCGACGGATTGCATCGCCGGTTCAACGAGCGGGTCCGTGCTCTTGCTGCGTAAATCATTCGGGCCGAATACGGCGCTCGCTTCCGGGAACATCTTGAGCAACACCAGGTACACCACCGAAGCCAGGCCCAGGGTGACCGGCAAGCTGATGTCGATGCCCTCGGCCAGGTTGCCCAGTGGGCCGACGAACTGCCCCGGCAGGTTCACGAAGCACAGGCCGACGGCCGCGCTCGGGATCCAGGCACCCATGCCACGCCAGTTCCAGCCGTGGGTGAACCAGTAGCGGCCACCTTTCTCGCCACGGGTGAACACTTGCAGGTCGTCCGGGCAGTAGAAGCCGCGACGCGTCACCAGGCCAATGATCATGATCACCATCCATGGCGTGGTGCAGGTGATGATCAGTACGGCGAAGGTCGACACGCTCTGCACCAGGTTTGCCGCGAAGCGACCGATGAAGATGAAGGCAATCGACATCACGCCGATCAGCAACGTCGCCTTGACCCGCGACAGCACCCGTGGGAACACGCTGGACATGTCCAGCCCGGTGCCATACAGCGAGGTGGTGCCGGTGGACATGCCGCCGATCACCGCAATCAGGCACACCGGCAGGAAGAACCAGGTCGGCGAAACCGCCAGCAAGCCACCAACGTAGTTGTTGGCCGCGATGTAGTCCGGTGCCTTGATCGCCACGATGGTGGCGGTGGCGAGGCCGAACAGGAACGGAATCAGCGTGGCCAGTTGTGCGGCGATCACCGAAACCATGATCCGGCCTTTCGGCGTTTCACGTGGGATGTAGCGCGACCAGTCACCGAGGAACGCCCCGAAGGAAATCGGATTGCTCATGGCTACCAACGCTGCGCCGATGAACGCGGCCCAGAAACCGGCCTGACCCATGGCGACAGTGCCTGCGTACTGGCTGTCGAACGCCGGGGCAAAAGCGAAGATGCCCAGCAGGAACAGCAGACTGGCCGCCCACACAGCGATGCGGTTGACCCACAGCATGAAGCGGAAACCGTAGATGCACACCGTCAACACCAGCAGCGCGAACAGACCGTAGGCCAGGCCCAGGGTCAGGTCGGTTTCCGGCAGATCGATCAAGCGCTTGGCGCCGCCCACCAGTGCATCACCCGAACTCCAGACGGAGAGCGAGAAGAACGCGATAGCCGTCAGCAGCGACAGGAAAGAACCGACGATGCGCCCGTGCACGCCGAAGTGTGCACCGGAAGACACGGCGTTGTTGGTGCCGTTGATCGGACCGAACAGGCCCATCGGCGCGAGGATCAATGCCCCGAGCACCACGCCCAGCACAATCGCCCAGACGCCAGCCTGGAAGGACAGGCCGAACAGTACCGGGAAACTGCCGAGCACGGCGGTTGCAAAGGTATTGGCGCCACCGAAGATCAAGCGAAACAGGTCGCTGGGCCGGGCGGTGCGCTCATTGTCCGGGATCTGTTCGACCCCGTTTGTTTCGATGCTAAGGCTATTGTCTTTGTTGTTGTTATTCATGATCTGCTCCGATCATAAAGGCGCGCTCATCGTGTGTGAGCGTCACCTGTTTGGCTAAGGGGGTGGCAGCCCTTCCGGCATTGCGGACAAATGTTCGTGGCAGGCCAGCCATAGGCCTTGTTGTTCTTGGCCAGACGCTTGTTTCTTGAAAACAATCGTCTCGCGCTCCTGGCTGAAGTGGTGCTCCCCTTGCATGCGCAGCTCGGTGGCCACGTCATGGATGAAAATCGCCACGTCACCCTGCAGGCTGACAAAGGCGTTGCTCGATGTGCACGACAGCACTTCGAAGCCATCCTCGGCACGCCAGCTGTCCCACAACGCCTGGTAGGCATCGCGCGACAGAAGCGGTTGTTCGAGGGTGTAGAAGACGAAGCTGGCATCGGCGCTGAACGCGCCGAAGTAGGCTTCGCGATCGTTACGGGCGAAGGCGGATACCAGATCGGCAGCCGCGTTCAAAACCTGATCACGTTCGTTCATGGCCGATCCTCAGCGATGGACCACGCCAGGCAGTACGCAGAGCATTTCGTACAGCAGGTTGGCCGCCAGCAGCGAGGTGTTGCCGGTGGTGTCGTAAGCGGGCGAGACTTCTACCAGATCGCAACCGATCAGGTCGAGGCCTTGGCAGCCGCGAATGATTTCGATCGCCTGAATGGTCGTCAGACCGCCGATTTCCGGTGTGCCGGTGCCTGGTGCCCACGCCGGGTCGATGCCGTCGATGTCGAAGCTCAGGTACACCGGACCGCCGCCGACTTTCTCGCGAACTTCGGCCATCAGCGGTGCCAGGGATTTGTGCCAGCACTCTTCGGCCTGGACCACACGGAAGCCTTGGTTGCGGCTCCAATTGAAGTCGTCAGCGGTGTAGCCCTGGGCGCGCAGACCGATTTGCACAACGCGGTCGGGGTCGATCAGGCCTTCTTCGACGGCGCGACGGAAGGTGGTGCCGTGGGCGATTTTCTCGCCGAACATGTGATCGTTCACATCGGCGTGGGCGTCGATGTGCACAAGGCCGACCTTGCCATGCTTTTTATGGATGGCACGCAGGATCGGCAGGGTGATGGTGTGGTCGCCGCCCAGGGTCAACGGGATCACATCGTGTTCGAGGATGTTGTCGTAGGACTCTTCGATGATCCGTACGGCATCCAGCAGGTTGAAGGTGTTGATCGCCACGTCGCCGATGTCGGCAACGGACAGCGAGTCGAACGGTGCAGCACCGGTGGCCATGTTGTACGGGCGGATCATTACCGATTCGGCGCGGATGTCACGCGGCCCGAAGCGGGTGCCGGGGCGCAGCGAAGTACCGATGTCCAGCGGCACGCCTACGAAGGCAGCGTCCAGACCGGCAGCGGTAGGTACATGGGGGAGTCGGAGCATGGTGGCGATGCCGCCGAAGCGCGGCATTTCGTTGCCGCCCAGTGGTTGGTGAAGAATCTTGTCCACGGGTAGGGCCTCATCGTCGTTGTTTTATTTATTGGGTTTCGCCGTTCACGGAAGTACGGACGAACCTTGTGGCGCCGATTCTGCGAAATGTAGTGGCCGGGAAGAATCGCTACGCGCAAATACTTAGTTCAGATTTTTCTAAACTAATGGCGATGGCGGGGATAGACTTCTTCCATGAACCTACGATGGGTCGAATTGTGCAACACCTGTGGGAGCGAGCTTGCTCGCGATGAGGGAGTGACAGTCAACATCATCATTGACTGACCCACCGCAATCGCGAGCAAGCTCGCTCCCACAATGATCTCATTACCTTCCGCACTGCGTGTCACCCCGTTTCGGAGCCTTCCATGGCCAACGCTTTACCCGACCTGAAACTATTGCGCATCTTCGTCAGCGTGGTGCGTCATCAGGGATTCGCCAACGCCCAGCAAGAGCTCAACCTTTCAACGTCGGCCATCAGCACCTACATGAGCCAGCTCGAAGCCGCGCTGGGTCTGGTGCTGTGTCATCGTGGTCGGGGTGGTTTCAGCCTGACCAGCAAGGGTGAGTTGTTCCATCAGGAAACTCTGCGCCTGCTCGGCGAACTGGAAGGTTTCGAACAATACGCCGCCGCGCTCAAGGGTGAATTGCGCGGCACGCTGAACCTTGGGGTGATCGATTCCACGGTCAGCGACAAGGCCTTGCCGTTCGCCGAAGCCATCGGCGCCTACAGCCAGGAACACCCGGCCGTGCACTTGCACCTGTCGGTGATGAGCCCTTATGAGTTGCAGCTTGGTGTGCAGGACAATCGCCTCGACCTGGCCATCGGCGCGTTTTCGACGCGCATGAGCGGTCTGGTGTACATGCCGTTGTACCGCGAGCAGCACTGGCTTTATTGCAGCACGCGGCATCCGCTGTTCAACGAGCGGCGCATTCCCGAGCAGGTCATCACCCAGCAGCGCATGGTCGGTCGCGGCTATTGGAGCCAGGCCGAACTGGCCCGCCACGGCTTCAAGCACAGCGCTGCGACGGTGGAGAGTATGGAGGCGCAGTTGATTCTGGTGCTGTCTGGCGCCTACATCGGCTACTTGCCGGAGCACTACGCCCAGGCTTGGGCCGACAAGGGCGATTTGCGCGTGCTGTTGCCGGCGACTTTTGGCTATCAGGCGCCGTTCTCGATGATCGTGCGCCGGGGTCGCAGCCGCGAGCCGTTGATCCAGACTTTCCGCGATCTGCTCAAAGCACAACTGAATCAGGCCTGAAGACGATGTCCAGAATTCAATGCCCCCGTTGTCTGCGACCGCAATCGCATTGCCTGTGCCCGTTGATCCCCAGCCTCGACAGCCGTACTCGGGTGCTGTTGTTGCAGCATCCGAGCGAAGTGAACCATGCGTTGAATACCGCGCGGCTGGCGGCGCTGGGGTTGAAGAATGCCGAGCTGATCGTCGGCGAAGTGTTTGAGGATTTGCCCAGCCTGTTGAATCAACCGGGGTATCGGGCGCGCTTGTTGTTTCCCGGTGAGGACGCGCAGCCGATGCAGACGTATGTCGCATCCGATGAGCCGCTGTTGCTGGTGGTCCCGGACGGCACCTGGCGCAAGGCGCGCAAGATGCTGCACCTCAATCCGTTGCTGGCAGCATTGCCGAGGGTGACGCTGGCTGAAGGCGGCGTGTCCCGCTATCGACTGCGCAAGGCGCCGGGGCCGGGAGCGTTGTCGACGGTGGAGGCGATTGTGCAGGCGTTGGAAACGCTGGAGGCGCCTGCAACGTTTTCACCATTGTTGAAGCCGTTCGAAGCGTTGATCGAAGGGCAGATTGCGGCGATGGGGGAGGAGGTTTTCCAGCGTAATCATGGAGGGTAAAGCAAAAGATCGCAGCCTTCGGCAGCTCCTACAGGGTGTACGCAATCCTCTGTAGGAGCTGCCGAAGGCTGCGATCTTTTGATCTTATCGTTCCCGCATCGCCTCGGTCCGCGCCTTCAACACCGGTTTCAGCAGGTAATCCAGCACCGTTTTCTCCCCGGTAATAATGTCCACCGTCGCCACCATCCCCGGAATGATCAGCAACGGTTTCACGTCCCCGCCCAAATGGTTTTTATCGGTGCGCACCTGAATCAGGTAGAAACTGTTGCCCTTGTCATCGGTGATGGTGTCGGCGCCGATCAGTTCCAGCTTCGCGCTCAGCCCGCCGTAGATCGTGTAGTCGTAAGCCGTGAACTTGACCATGGCTTTCTGGCCGGGATGGAGGAACGCGACGTCCTGTGGGCGGACCTTGGCTTCGATCAGCAGGTTGTCTTCCAGCGGCACGATTTCCACCATGTCGCTGCCGGGCTGAACTACGCCGCCGATGGTATTGACCTTCAACACCTTGATGATGCCTTTGACGGGCGAGGTCACCGTGGTGCGCGTTACGCGGTCGTCGATGGCGATGCTCGATGCCGTGATTTTCGACAGGTCGGTGCGTTTTTCATTCAGCTCTTTGGCCGCGTCCGAACGGAAGGATTGTTCCGATTCGTCGATCTTGCTCCTGATCTCGGCAATGGCCGATTCCGCCCGGGGAATCGCCAGCGTGGTGGCGTTCAGCGAGCCACGGATCTCAACGGCGCTGCGCTTGAGCCGCAGGATCTCCACCGGCGACACGGCGCCGGTCTTGACCAGTGGCTCGGACATGTTCATCTCTTGGTTGACCAGCGCAAGGCTGGAACTGTACTGCCCGGCTTTCGAGCGGAACTCCGCCAGTTCCTGGGTTTTTTGCCTCAGTTGTTCTGACAGGGTGCGTTGTTCGCTGGCCAGTCGGCGTTGCCGCTGTTCGTACAGCGAGCGCTCGTCCTCGGCCACTTGCGGCGCCTTGGCGATCACTTCATCCGAGAGTTTGAAAGGTCGGCCTTCGGCTTCCGCCGACAAGCGCTCGACCTGCGCGGTCAGTGCATAACGATCGACTTCACTTTCGCCCTTGTTCGACAGGTAGCGCGTGTCATCCAGGCGCAGCAAGGTGTCGCCCTTGTTCACCATTTGCCCTTCGCGCACGAAGATCTCAGTAACGATGCCGCCCTCCAGGTTCTGGATCACCTGCACCTTGCTCGACGGAATCGCCTTGCCTTCGCCCATCGTCACTTCCTGCAATACGGCGAACTTGGCCCAGACCAACGCGCTGATCAACAGCGCGGCCGCCAGCCAAACGGTCACCCGCGACCAGCGCGGCGAGTCCTGCAATGAAGCGCCGGCGGTTTCCGGCATGAATTCGGCTTCGGCGCTTTTGCCGAAACTGTCGAAGTAGCCGCGATCTTTCGAAGAATCCGATGAAGCAGGCATGGGCAACTCCTAGACCGCCGCAGAGCCGACACGGCCCTTGCGCAGTGCATCGATGACCGCTTCTTTCGGTCCGTCGGCGACGATCCGCCCGTTGTCCAGCACCACCAGCCGGTCCACCAGGCTGAGCATCGAGGTGCGGTGCGTGACCAGCAGCACGGTTTTGCCCTGGACCCAACCGTGGAGTTTTTGCCGCAGTACGTCTTCGCTGCTGTTGTCCATGGCGCTGGTGGGTTCGTCGAGCAACATGATCGGCGGGTCGAGCAACAACGCCCGTGCCAGCAGCACAGCCTGGCGTTGGCCGCCGGAGAGCAATTGGCCGCGCTCGCCGACAGGGCGGTCGAAGCCTTGCGGGTGTTGCCGGGCCAGTTCGGTAACGCCGGTGAGTTCGGCCACTTCGAGCATGCGGGCGTCGCTGATGTAGCGCGCGCCGAGGGTCAGGTTGTCGCGCAGGCTGCCGGCCAACAGCGGCAAGTCATGGGCGACGTAACCGATTTGATGGCGCAGGTCGGCGACGTCGAGTTGCCGCAGGTCCAGGCCATCGAGCAGCAACTGGCCTTCTTCCGGTTCGTAGAAGCCCATCACCAGTCGCCCCAGGGTGCTTTTGCCCGAGCCGCTGCGGCCGATGATGCCGATGCGTTCACCGGGTTTGACGCTGAAACTGATGTTGGCCAGCGCCGGGGCGTTCTGGCCGTTGTAGTGGAAGGTCACACCGACCACATCCAGCGCGCCTTGCAGTTGGGTGCGCTCCAGCGGCCGTTGCCGGGCATCGCGCTCCTGAGGCAACGACATCAGCGCATCGGTGCTTTTCATGGTCAGTTGCGCTTGCTGGTAGCGGGTGATCAACCCGGCGATTTGCCCCAGCGGCGCCAGTACCCGGCTGCCGAGCATGTAGGTCGCCACGAGTGCACCGACGCTGAGATTGCCGGCGATGATGCTGTAGACCCCGGCGACGATGGTCGCCATGCCGGAAAACTGCTGGATGAACAATGTGCCGTTGGTCGCCAGCGCCGAGAGGTTGCGCGCGTGGCTGTCGAGGCGGGTGAGGGCGCCGTGGGTGCTTTCCCATTTGTGCTGGCGCTCGCTTTCGGCGCTGCAGGCCTTGAGGGTTTCCAGGCCGCCGAGGGTTTCGATCAGCAACGCCTGGCGTTCGGCGCCGAGGCTCAGGCTCTTCTGCACGGTGTCGCGAAGGCGTGCCTGAATGATCATGGCGAAGATGATGGTGATCGGAAACGCCAGCACCGGAATCACCACCAGCCAGCCGCCAAGCAGGCCGATCACTACCAGCATCAATAAGGCGAAGGGCAGGTCGATCAGGCTGGTCAGCGTCACCGCGGTGAGAAATTCCCGCAGGCCCTGAAAGTCATGGATGCTCTGGGCAAAGCCGCCAATGGTCGCCGGCCGCGCTTTCATCGCCATGCCGGTGATGCGTTCAAACAAAGTCGCCGAGAGGATCACGTCGGTCTTTTTGCCGGCGGTGTCCAGCAAATGCGCGCGCACCACGCGCAGGACGAGTTCGAAACCGGTGCCGATCAACAGGCCGATGGACAACACCCACAAGGTCGACGTGGCCTGGTTCGGCACCACGCGATCGTAGGTCTGCATCACGAACAGCGGCACCATCAGGCCCAACAGGTTGATCAGGAAACTGGCGAGAATCGCATCGCTGTACAACCACTTCGACAGCTTCAGCGTGTCGCGAAACCAGGCTTGTACGCGGGGCACCAGCGGCGAGCGCAGGTCTTCGAGTTCATGCCGTGGCCGGGCGAACAATGCCTGGCCGGTGTAGTGTTCGGCGAGCTCTTGCGGGCTGATCCATTGTTCGCCGCCATCGGCTTCGCTGGGCAGGATCAGCACCCGGCCGTCCTCGCCATAACGGCGCAGGACCGCAGTGCGGCCATTGTTGAGCAGCAGCATCACAGGCAGGTTGAGCGGGGAAATGTCCTTGAGGTCGCGGCGCAGCAGACGCGCCTGCAAACCGGCCCGGGCCGCTGCTCGGGGCAGCAGGTCCAGGCTCAGTCGTTGGTGTGCCATTGGCAGCCCGGCACTCAGGCTGGCGCGACTGACAGTCGCGCCATGAAGTTTGCAGAGGATCAACAGACCGTCCAGAAGCGGGTCATCGAAGCTCAGGCGCGGATCGACACCGGTGTTGCCGGGTTCCATGCTGGTCAATTTTATCGCTCCGGTTGAGCTACAACAATTGGCACGAATATCTACAAGCCCCCCCTGTAGGAGCTGCCGAAGGCTGCGATCTTTTGATCTTGATCTTAAAAAACAAAATCAAAAGATCGCAGCCTTCGGCAGCTCCTACGGGGGTGTTTATTTGAGAGTAGGCAAACGAGCTTCGCTCTTCACTTCGGCCTGGGCGATGGCATCGGCGGGCAGTACGACCCGCTGCTTGCTCAACAGCTGGCCCATGTTCGCCAGTACACGGTACATCGAATACTCTTCGGTGTAGCGCACTTCGGTGTAGCGACGGTTGGCGTTGTAGAGTTCGTTTTCACTGTCCAGCAGGTCGAGCAGGGTGCGTTGGCCGAGGCCGAACTGATCCTGATACGCCACGCGTACGCGTTTGCTGGTGTCGGCGTATTCACGGGCGGTCGGGGTTTGTTTCTTGGCATTGACCATGGCGTTCCAGGCCAGGTGAATGTTTTCGTTGAGCTGGCGCAGGGCGTTGTTGCGGATGTCCATCGCCTGATTGATCTTGTGCGCATCCGATTGCAGGCGAGCCTTGTCGCTGCCACCGCGGAACAGGTTGTAGTTCATCACCACACCGACTCGCCATTCGTTGTCGTGGCCTTCTTCGCCGGCAATGTTGTTGTTCGCGCCCACCGCGGCTTCGGCGTCGAAGCGTGGGTAGAACGGCGACTTGGCGACTTCGTATTGGCTCTCGGCCGATTGCACGTCGGCTTGCGCGGATTTCAGGTACGGGTTGTTGTCCACCATGCTCTGCTGCGCTTCCTGGAAAGTGGCCGGCAATTCGCCGCGGGTCGAAGGCGGTGATTCGAGTTCATCGGGCAGGCGCCCGACCACGGCGGCGAAGTTCGACTCGGCATCCGCCAGATCCACTTCGGCGGTGTCGAGGTTGTTCTCCGCCAGCGCCCGACGAGCGGTGGACTGGTCGGCGTCGGCGTTGCTGCCGATCCCGCGCTCGGTGCGCAGGCCGATTTGATCGTTGACCCGCAAATGCGCCTGCAGGTTGTTCTTGGCCAGCGTCACCAGTTCACGGCGCTTGAGCACTTCGAGATAGACCTCGATGGTACGCAGGGCCAGATCCTGAGCGGTGCCCTGGGCGTAATAGGCCCGGGAATTGACCACGCCTTTGGTGCGCTCGACTTCGTTGGCGGTGTTGAAACCATCGAAGAGCATCTGCCGCAGACGCAGTTCCGATTGGGTGTAATTGAGAATTTCGGTGTGGTGATTACCAAACGCCCGGGTGTTGGTGTTGTCGCTGTACCCGCGCCCGTACGCGGCATTCAAGTCAACCGACGGATAAAAGCCCCCCTTCGCGACCTTCACGTCTTCGTCAGCCGACAGACGGCTGTCCACCCGCGACGCCAGTTCCGGGTGAGTGGCGATGGTGCTTTGAATGGCTTCGGTCAATGACATGGCATGTGCTTGGGAAGTGCAGGCCATGGCCAGCAGAACCGCGCTGCATAGGGGGGTTAAAAGGCGCATGGTGCATCTCCCTGATTCCTGATGGTGCTTTATTAGTCGCCAAATATTTGACGACATTTATAGGTAAACCGTTTCACGCGTTT
Organism: Pseudomonas sp. NFX98; assembly: GCF_047784845.1. Lineage (NCBI taxonomy): Bacteria > Pseudomonadati > Pseudomonadota > Gammaproteobacteria > Pseudomonadales > Pseudomonadaceae > Pseudomonas > Pseudomonas sp. NFX98. The sequence continues at coordinate 74,965 of NZ_JBLNNF010000020.1, forward strand.
TACAGAAGAGCTAAGAACATTCTGGAGAGAACCTAAGAAGTGTTTCTCATAAGAGTTATGCCGAAAAAAACTTATGCGCTCTGCAAAATCCAGCACATTGTTCACTTCGAAAGCCCTTGATTTATGAGCTTTAGGGCGCTCATCAGGGCGATTGAAAAGTTCAGATCCACTTATCGACATAGGGCGGAGAAGTGCTGGAGGGGAGGGAGGCGCAGCGGAATTGAGTGACGGTTTTTTGTCACTCGGGTGATTCAAAACCGTTACGCATCGCTCGCAGGGCAACGTATTTACGATGTGTTCCCGATGCCTTTGATTGCAAAGGGGTTTGTTGCGCAACGAAACGTGCCCGCGGGCAACACGCTGGGCGAGATCGTCGCCAGGGCAGCGGTTTACTCAAGTAAACCCGCTGACCGGTAGACGATCCGCCGGGCAACCCGTTGAGCCATCCATAAGCATTGCTCCGCGCAATAAAAAAAGTGCCGACAGCGGTTGGCAGCGGAGGAAATGTACATGGCTACGCTCATCGGTATCGTCAGTAAGATCGTCGGGCAGGTGTTCGCGGTTTCAAGCGACGGCACTCGTCGTGTCCTGATCGAAGGAGACCGGTTATTCGCCGGTGATCAACTGACGACCGGGGCCGAGGGCGCGGTAGCGGTGCATTTGCAAAATGGCCAGGAATTGACCCTTGGTCGGGGCAGCAGCCTGCAAATGACGCCACAGTTGCTGGCTGATCACGCGCCCCACGTCGACACGGCCGAAGCGGTGACGCCGAGTCAGGCGCAACTGAGCGATGTCGAACAACTGCAAAAAGCCATTGCCGCCGGTGACGACCCGACGCAAACCGCTGAAGCCACGGCAGCCGGTCCGTCGAGCGGTGCACCAGGCGGCGCGGCGGGTGGCGGGCACAGTTTCGTCATGCTTGAGGAAGTCGGTGGGCGCGTCGATCCGAACATCGGCTTTCCCACTGCCGGTTTCAACGGCATTCCCGAGTTTCCAGAAGAGCGCCACGATGGCGATGCCGACCCTGACGCCGGCACGCCAGCGGCCGCGATCGAGCCGGTTGTTCCTCCAGTCGTTCCGCCAGTCATTCCACCGGTGGCGGACAATCCCGTCACCCTCAAGGGCCTGTCGGTGGAGGGCGGTGAACTCACCGTCAACGAAGCCAATCTCGCCGACGGCTCGGCCAGCAATGCCGGCGCACTGACCCAGAACGGCACGTTCACCATCACAGCCCTCGACGGGCTGAGCAACCTGAGCATCGGCGGGATCAACGTGATCAGCGGCGGTGTCGCGGTGGGCTTCCCGCAATCGATCACGACCCCGTTGGGCAGCACCCTGACCATCACCGGTTACAACCCGTCCACCGGCGTTGTGAGTTACAGCTACACCCTCAACGGCAACGAAACCCATACGAGCGGCGACGGCACCACCCTCAGTGAACACTTCACCGTGGTGGCCGGCGACAGCAATGGCGACACCGCGACCGGATCGCTGGACATCAACATCACCGACGACGTGCCCAAAGCCGTCGACGACGATAACGGCGTGGCGTCGGAAACCCAGCTGACCCTCAACGGCAACGTGCTGACCAACGATGTGCAAGGTGCGGACCGTGTGCCGGTGGGCCAAAATTCCGGGCCGATTACCCCCGGCACTTTCGTCGGCACTTACGGCACCCTTGTGCTGAATGCCAACGGCACTTACACCTACACCCTGAACACCAGCGACGCCGACTTCAAAGCCCTGCATGGCGGTGGCAACGGCACTGAAACCTTCACCTACACCTTGACCGATGCCGACGGCGACTCCAGCACCGCCAACCTGGTGCTGAACATTCACAACAACGACGATGGCGTGACCATCGACGGCCTGAATGTCGAAGGCGGCGAACTGACCGTCTACGAAAAAAACCTCAGCGACGGCACTGACCCCAACACACCGGCCCTGACCCAAAGCGGCACCTTCACCATAACCGCGCTGGACGGTGTGCAAACCCTGACCGTTGGCGGTATCGCCGTCGTCAGCGGTGGCGTGGTCGCAGGCTTCCCGCAATCGGTCGTCACTCCTCTGGGCAGCACGCTGACCATCACCGGGTTTGATCCTGTCACCGGTGTTGTGAGCTACAGCTACACCCTGGCCGATAACGAAAGTCACCCGACTGGCAACGGCACCAACAGCATTTCCGAGCCGTTTGCCGTGGTCGTGACCGATGACAACAACACCACCGCCCATGGCGAACTGAACGTCAACATCGTCGATGACGTGCCGACGGCCAAACCGGATTCGGCCTCAGTGGCGGAGGGCGGCACCGTCACGGGCAACGTGCTGGACAACGACATCGGCGGCGCAGATGGCCCCGCGGCGAGTGGCGCGGTGGTCGGCGTGCGTGCCGGTGGCGACACTTCGACCTCGGCCATCGGCGGCCTGAACAGCCAGATCAACGGCACCTACGGTTACCTGACCCTCGATGCCAACGGCAACGCGGTCTATCACAGCAATCCGAATGCAGTGAGCGGTCCCGGTGCAGTGGATGTGTTCACCTACACCGTGCGCGATGCCGATGGAGATGAAAGCACCACCACCATCACCATCGACGTGTACAACAGCTGCCTGAAAGCAATCAGCGACACCGACGTGACGGTCTACGAAAAAGCCCTCGACCTGACCAAGGACGGCCAGGACCTGGCCGCCGGCACCGTGGTCGGCAGTCAACCGGGCAGTACCGGTGAAACCGCGTCCGGCACCCTGGTCGGTTCGGTCAGCGGCGCCGTGGGTGCGATCACCTATGCGCTGGTCGGTAGCGCCACCGGGGAGCACGGACAGATCGTGCTCAACCCGAATGGCACCTACACCTATACGTTGACCTCGCCGGCGAGCACCTCGCCGAACGCCAACGATGGCCCGAACGTCACTCACGAAACCTTCACCTATCAGGCCACCGATTCACTCGGCAACGTCGTCACCAGCACCATCGTGGTCAACATCGTCGATGACGTACCGACGGCCAAAGCTGATTTTGATTCGGTACAAGAGGGCGGCATCGTCAGCGGCAATGTGCTGGACAACGACAGCGGCGGTGCCGATGGTCTCGGTGCCGTGATCGGCGTGCGCGCCGGCAGCAACACCTCGACCGCAGCGGTAGGCGGGCTCAACACGCAGATCGATGGCAACTACGGTTACCTGACTCTCGACGCCAATGGCAACGCGGTCTACCACAGCAATCCGAACGCAGTCAGCGGCCCGGGCGCAGTGGATGTGTTCACCTACACCGTGCGCGATGCCGATGGCGATCAAAGCACCACCACCATCACCATCGACGTCTACAACAGCTGCCTGAAAGCAGTCAGCGATACCGACGTGACGGTCTACGAAAAAGCCCTCGACCTGAACAAGGATGGTCAGGATCTGGCCGCCGGTACGGTCGTTGGTAGCCAGCCGGGCAGCACCGGTGAAACGGCGTCGGGCACGTTGGTCGGTTCGGTCAGCGGCGCAGTTGGTGCGATCACCTATGCATTGGTCGGCAGCGCTAGCGGAGAGCATGGGCAAATCGTGCTCAACCCGAATGGCACTTACACTTACACCCTGACATCACCAGCGACTACCTCGCCAAACGCCAATGACGGCCCGAACGTCACCCATGAAACCTTCACCTATCAGGCCACCGATTCCCTCGGCAACGTCGTCACCAGCACCATCGTGGTCAACATCGTCGATGACGTACCGACGGCCAAAGCTGATTTTGATTCGGTACAAGAGGGCGGGATTGTCAGCGGTAATGTGCTGGATAACGACAGCGGAGGCGCCGACGGTCTCGGTGCCGTGATCGGCGTGCGCGCCGGCAGCAATACCTCGACCGCAGCGGTGGGCGGGCTCAACACGCAGATCGATGGCAACTACGGTTACCTGACTCTCGACGCCAATGGCAACGCGGTCTACCACAGCAATCCGAATGCGGTTAGCGGCCCCGGCGCAGTGGATGTGTTCACCTACACCGTGCGCGATTCTGACGGTGACCAAAGCACCACCACCATCACCATCGATGTCTACAACAGCTGCCTGAAAGCAGTCAGCGACACTGACGTAACGGTCTACGAAAAGGCCCTCGACCTGACCAAGGACGGCCAGGATCTGGCGGCTGGCACCGTGGTCGGCAGCCAACCGGGCAGCACAGGTGAAACCGCGTCCGGCACCTTGGTCGGCTCGGTCAGCGGCGCGGTCGGTGCGATCACCTATGCGCTGGTCGGCAGCGCTACCGGGGAGCACGGGCAAATCGTGCTCAACCCGAATGGCACCTACACCTATACGTTGACCTCGCCGGCGAGCACCTCGCCGAACGCCAACGATGGCCCGAACGTCACTCACGAAACCTTCACCTATCAGGCCACCGATTCACTCGGCAACGTCGTCACCAGCACCATCGTGGTGAACATCGTCGATGACGTACCGACGGCCAAAGCCGATTTTGATTCGGTACAAGAGGGCGGCACCGTCAGTGGAAATGTGCTGGACAACGACAGTGGCGGTGCCGATGGTCTCGGTGCCGTGATCGGCGTGCGCGCCGGCAGCAACACCTCGACCGCAGCGGTGGGCGGGCTCAACACGCAGATCGACGGCAACTACGGTTACCTGACTCTCGACGCCAACGGCAACGCGGTCTATCACAGCAATCCGAACGCAGTCAGCGGCCCGGGCGCAGTGGATGTGTTCACCTACACCGTGCGCGATGCCGATGGCGATCAAAGCACCACCACCATCACCATCGATGTCTGCAACAGCAACATCAAAGCCGTGACCGACACCGACGCGACGGTCTACGAAAAAGCCCTCGACCTGAGCAAGGACGGCCAGGACCTGGCGGCCGGTACGGTCACCGGCAGCGAGCCGGGCAACACCGGTGAAACCGCTACCGGAACCCTGGTGGGTTCAGTCAACGGCGCGGCGGGCGCGATCACCTATACGCTGGTCGGTAGTGCCAACGGCGCCTTCGGGCAAATCCTGCTCAACCCCAACGGCACCTACACCTACACCCTGACCTCGGCACCGAAAACCACGCCGGGCGCCAACGATGGCCCGAACACCCTGAGCGACAGTTTCACCTACAAGGCCACCGACGCAGCGGGCAACAGCACCACCAGCACCATCGTGGTCAACATCGTCGATGACGTGCCCAAGGCCGTGGCGTCGGAACGTTCGGTGGCAGCGGTGGAGATCGACACCAACCTGCTGCTGGTGATCGACGTGTCCGGCAGTATGGCCGACGCCTCCGGCGTTACGGACCTGTCGCGGCTGGAATTGGCCAAGCAGGCCATCAGCGCCTTGCTCGACAAGTACGACGACCTCGGCGACGTCAAAGTGCAGATCGTGACGTTCAGCAGCAACGCCACCGACAAGACTTCAATCTGGGTGGATGTGGCGACTGCCAAGGCGATCGTTTCCGGCCTGTCGGCGGGCGGTGGTACCAATTACGACGCGGCGGTCGACGTGGCGCAAGATGCGTTCAACACCAACGGCAAACTGACTGGCGCACAGAACGTCGGCTACTTCTTCTCCGACGGCAAACCTAACGAAGGCTCGATCGGCACTCAGGATGAGGCGAACTGGAAAGACTTCCTCACCGACAATCAAATCAAGAACTACGCGATCGGCCTGGGTAAAAACGTCGACAACGATGCCCTCGATCCACTGGCCTATGACGGCACCGGTACGGGCACCAATACCAACGCGGTGATCGTCACCGACCTCGGTCAACTCAACTCGGTGCTCTCGGGCACCGTGATCGGCGCACCGGTCACCGGTTCGCTGCTGGGCGAGGGCGGTACGTTCGGCGCGGACGGCGGCTTCATCAAAACCATCACCGTCGATGGCACCACGTACACCTACGATCCGAAAGGCAACAACAACCAGGGTTCGCTGAACTTCAGCGGCGGCGCCAACCACGGCACGTTCAACACCACCAACAACACGCTGAGCATCGCCACCGACAACAAAGGCACCCTGGTGGTGAACCTCGACACCGGCGAATACAACTACGTGTCGCAGAAAACCACGTCGGTGGTGCTCACCGAAAACATTGGTTTCACCGTCAGCGACAACGACGGCGATCTCGCCAACTCGACGCTGGTGATCAAAGTCATTCCGAACGCGGCACCGATGGCCACCGATGACCACATCATCACCAACGTGCTGTCGAACAGCGTGACAGTACCGGGCGAGTTGCTGCTGGCCAACGACACCGACGCCGACGGCGACCCGCTCAAGGCTTCGCCAACCACCTTCAATACCGGCTGGGTTGCCAAGGGAGCGGACTTCATCGGCACCGGTGCGATCGACTTCTCCGGCAGCGGCGTCAAACCGAGCAACCAGAGCCTGAGCAATGTGCGCGGCTCGTTCGCGGCCACCACCGCAACGATGACGGCCCTGTTGGTGATCAGTGGTTACCTGGGCCCGGTCACCGCCGCCAATACCAACGATGAGGACCGCATCACCGTCAACCTCAAGCAGGGCGAAACCCTCAATCTGGACCACAACCTGGCCGCCGGCCATATCACCATGGAGTATTCGATCAACGGCGGCGCCTGGATTCCCCTCGCCGATGGCCAGACCATCACGGCAAACGCCGATGGCGTTTACCAGATTCATGTCACCAACATTGCCAACGTCGGTGGAGGCAGCGGTGCAGGCAACGCGGAAGGCTATCAGCTGACCATGAAGCTCGATTATTCCGGCGCCCACGACACCACGCCGGACTACCACGGCAGCTACACCGCCAGCGACAACCATGGCGGCAGCGACAATGCCAACGTGTCCATCAGCTACCAGGACGGCCACACCCTCACCGGGACCGCGGGCAACGACACGCTGGTGGCGGGCAACGGTGACAACGTCATCAATGCCGGTGACGGCAATGACATCCTCACCGCAGGCACCGGCAACAACACGCTGCATGGCGATGCGGGCAATGACTTGCTGTTCAGCGGCATCGGCAACGACTTGCTCGATGGCGGCACCGGCAATGACACTGCCAGCTATGCGCATGCCACCTCAGCTGTCACGGTCAACCTGGGCACGAGCGGTCCGCAGAACACATTTGGCGCCGGCACCGACACCCTGACCGCCATCGAGAATCTCATCGGCTCCGACTTCAACGACAAACTGACCGGCGACAACAACAGCAACACCATCACCGGCGGCCTGGGCAATGACGTGCTCAAGGGCGAGGGCGGTGACGACTTCCTGATCGGCGGCCTGGGCAACAACACCCTGACCGGCGGCAGCGGCGCCGACACCTTCCAGTGGCTCAAGGGCAACAGCGGCCACGACCTGATCACCGACTTCACACCGGGCACCGACAAACTCGACCTGTCGCAATTGCTGCAAGGGGAAAACGGCACCGCTGCCTCGCTGGATGACTACTTGCACTTCACCGTCAGCGGCAGTGGTGCGTCACTGGTCACCAGCATCGACGTCAGCGGCATGGCCGGCGCGGCGCCGAACCAGACCATCGACCTGGCGGGCGTCAACCTGGCCAGCCACTACGGTGTAACGCCGGGGGCGGGTGGGGTGATTTCCGGGGCGGATACGGCAACCATCATCAACGGCATGCTCAATGATCATTCGTTGAAGGTGGATACTGTTTGATCTGGAAAGTGGGCTTACTCGCGATCGCGTTGGATCAGTCAACTTCACTGTTGAATGTGAAACCGCAATCGCGAGCAAGCTCGCTCCCACAGGTTTTTCCGTGAAGCTCACATCGGCTCCGGCGGCCCGATCAATCTGCCCATCACCCCGAACACCCCCAACTCCCTGATCGCCTCCAGTTCACCCTGGGTCTCGACCATTTCCGCAATCAACGGCAAGTCAATGCTGTTGGTCGCCCGGTAAATCGCGTCGATGAACAGCCGTTTATCCCGCTGCTGATCAATGTGTCGGATATAGGCTCCATCGATTTTCAAGTACGCCAGGCCCAGTTGAGTGAGGTTGCCGATCTGGCTGAAGCTGCCGCCGAAATGCTGCAGGCCGATGCGATAACCGGTGTCGAGCAGGTTGTGGCTCAGTCGTTGCAGATCGTCGGGGGGCGGCAGTTGGCGTTCGTCGATTTCCAGGGTCAGCAACGGTGCCAGTTCCGGCAGTGATTCGAGCATGTCGAGGATCAGTTGCAGCTGCGACTGATCGCGCAAGGTGCCACCGGACAGGCTCAGTGCCAGCGGCCAGCGATTGACGGCAAGGTAGTCGAGTGTCGCCTCAAGCATTGCCAGGTCGAAGCGTGCCGACCAGCCAAGTCGCTCGATCCACGGCAGGAAATGCCCGGCGGCAATCGCTTGGCCCTGCGGGTCGAGCAGCCGTGCGAGGACTTTGTGATGCAGCACCTCACTGGTGTCGGCGCATTGCACCACGGGTTGGAAGTACAGCTGCAATTTACCTTGGGTCAGGGCATCGTCGATCCAGCCGCGCCAGTCATGTTGCGCGTGGTTCGGTACTGTCTCGTCGTGGCTCAACTGCATCCAGGGACGTTCGGGGTGTTGGCGGGCCTGGGTCAGTGCCTGATCGAGTCGCATCAACACGTCACTGGCCGGTTCGCCGGGGTGCCAGGCGACGATGCCCAGATGCGCAACCGGCATGCAGTCACTGGCACCGGTCAGGCGCAGATTTTCCAGGGTGGCGCTGATTTCTGCGGCCAGGCGTGCAGCGTCTTCGGCGTTCAGGCCCGGCGACAACAGGCTGAATTCGCCCCCGCGATTACGGGCCGCCAGCCAGGTGCGACGCTCCGGGAGTCGGGTCAGACGCTTGAGCAATTCGCCGACCGCACTGATCAACGCATCTGTGCGTTGACCGCCCAGGCGCTGGTTGAGCCCGCTCAGATCATTGATCCGCAGCGTCAGCAAATGACCGTCGCCATGTTGCTCGGCGACCAGCAAATGGTCCGCCAGTTGTTCATCCAGCATGCGCCGGTTGGCGAGTCCGGTCAGGCTGTCCTGATAGGACTCGCTGCGCAGTTTTTCACTGCGCGCAGCCTCTTCGGTGAACAAGGCTTTGAGCTTCTCGACCATCTGGTTCATCGCCAGCACCACGCGTTTCAGTTCCGGCGTACGGGGCAGTTTCGGCAGGCTCAAAAACTCGCGTTTACTGATGGCCTCGGCCTGTTTGACCAACGATTCGAGAGGACGCAGTTGCCGACGCAACAACCAGCCACCGAACACGGCGCTGAGCAGTCCGCAGACCAACAACCAGATCAGACTGCCGAGGGTACTGTCCCAGAGTTTGGCCAGGGCGAACTGCGGATTGCTCAGCACTTCGACCCGTGCCGCCTGCTCCCAGCCGCGCATGATCAATGCGTCGCCACCCTCGTGACGCAGATTGACCAGGCTGACAAACCAGCCCGGCACGCCTTTGGTCTGCGCCGGAATGCTGCGTTCTACCAGTACTTGCTGATTGTCGATGCTGACGATGCGGATGTTGCTGAAATAGCCACTGTCGAAAATCGAACTGACCATCAACTCCATCATCGCCGGGTCATCGATCTGCGCGGTCAGCGATAGCCCGAGTGCGGTGGCCGCGTCCTGGGCGTGAGCGCGCAACTGGCCGAGGGTCTGCTCGCGAGAGCTTTCCAGGCTGACAAAAAAACTGCCGCTGAACGCCACCAGCAAAAACAGGCAAATGGCGAGAAACAATTGGTTGCGCAGTTTCATTCAACGCTCCTTGCTGCGGACTTCAGCCATCGCCCACGGCGAAGCCTTCGGCCTGCATCTTTTGCAGTACGTCTTGCCAGCGCGACAGCTTTTTCGAGTCGCTGCTGCGTTTTCCGCCATTGGCACCCGGCAGGTACAGGCCTTCCGCATTGAAGGCGTACACCGGCAGCAGGTCTTTGCGTTGCGAGGCGGGGCGGATGTCGCCGATCAGGTTATCCAGCACCAGCGGGTCGGCAGTGGGGCTGCTGTAGAAAGTGAGCACCATGTGCGCCTGGTTCTGGGTCAGGGCCTTGACGTAGGTGATGCGCAGTTTTTCGCTGGGAATACCGAGTTCGCGCAGGCTGAAGTATTTCGCCAGGGCGTAGTCCTCGCAGTCGGCAGCGCCCTTGATCAGGGATTCGACGGGCGTGGCCCAGTAATCGGTCTGCCGCCAGATGCGGGTGTCGTCCTGGAAATTCAGTTGTTGATTGAAGAAGCGATTGACCGCGGTCAGCTGCTCGCGCTCAGGCGCATCGCGCTCGCTTTGCAGCAATTGACTCCAGGCCTCGATTCGCCCGCGCGCGGGGCCGAGGGTGCCGTAGCGTTTTTCGGCGATTTGCAGGATCTGTGTGAAATCCCAGTCGGCCCAGACAGTGTTCAGTCCGGCCAGCAGGAAAGCGGTCAGCAGCAGCCATCCGCCGAACCGAAGTCGGGGCGTTGGCCATCCTGGACTACGCGGACCGCGGGGCATGTCGGGCTGCTCGTATGCAGATTTGTGGAGTTTAGGTGGTGTTTTTTGAAAGGTGGGGTTGGTCGTCGGGCTTATTGTTTACATATCCGTTGCTGCGGTAACGGCCATCTATGGTTTCGCCCTTACGGCCGGCCTGTTTGTTTGGTTCGTACGCATTCCAAACTGTGGGAGCCAGCCTGCTGGCGATGACGGCCTGATAGCCGACCAGAATTTCGCGGATGCATCAGATCAAAAGATCGCAGCCTCGTTGCACTCGACAGCTCCTACAGAGATGCGCGCACGCATCAAGAGCCAGGCCGGCCGGTAGGCCGCCTCGCTTTTGATCTGGCTTTTGATCTTTTGCCCCTTCGGCAGGCCGAGCGGAGGTGTTCATCAGGGGGTGGGCGCGCAGCGCCGTGCGGCGAAGCCGCACACATCGAGAGGAGGTCGTCGCGAAGCAGACCGTAGGCGATGCCCCCTGATGGACACCGTAGCGAGGGAACACCGAGCCTCAGCGAGGTGCCGTACGCCGGGGCAAAGCCTTTTGGTTCCTTTTTGGCGTTTGAAAAAGGGACTCGCTGTAAGAGCGAAACCGCCAGCAGGCGTTACCGAAGAAACGGATATGTACACCAAAACCAACAACCAAAGACTCAAAATTTGCGCAAAGTCTTCTGCCTCAGAATATAAATCGTCACCAACACCGCACTGGTCAACATGAACCCCCGCGCCCAAGGCATCGGCACCAGATAGCAGGAAAACAGAATGCTCACCCACATCAACCCAATGGCATACACCTTGCCCTTGAGCGGAATACCATTGCCATCAAGATAGTCACGAATCCAGGGCCCAAGCCGCGGATGACCGACCAGCCATTGATAGAACCGCGGCGAACTGCGGGCGAAACAGGCGGCCGCGAGCAACAGGAAAGGTGTGGTGGGCAACACCGGCAGGAAAATCCCGATCACCCCCAACGCTACGCTCAGCCAACCGATGGCCAGCAGCACGTAGCGCAACATCAGGGAGCGGTTGCCTATGGGGTTGTCCATAGGCAGGACCTTAGTGGTGACGAGGCTTGAGGATCGCCGGTTTTTCGTCTGGCGCGTTGCACAGCAGGTACAGCGCGGTCAGGGCTTCCGGGATCTGAACGATCATGTCGTCCATCAGGTTGGCGTCTTTGGCGATGTCTTCGAACTCAGGCTGCTCGTCGAACAGGCCCGAACCGACCATGATCGGCAGCAGCATTTCGCTGACTTCTTCCTCGGCGCTTTCGAACCAGGCCGCTTCACGCAGGAACACGCCTTCCATGAAACCAATGCACCAGCCGCGCAATTCGGAATCGTCCGGGTCGTCGCCCAGGTCCAGGTCGCACGGCAACTCGAATTCTTCATCCGACGCCAGTTGGCGGGCGATGTGGGCCTTGAGACCGATCAAAGTGGCTTCGATCTCTTCGCGTTGGGCTTCGCTGCTGTAGTGCGGCTCTTCGGCGAAGAGGGCATCGATCCACTCACGATCGGGAACGACTTCGGAACAGATCGACAGCGCGGTGAGGTAGCCGTGGGCGGCCACGTAGTCCAGCGCCTCGTCATGCAGTTCATCGGCGTCGAGGAAGACTTGCAGGCGGGTTAGTTGCTCAGCGAAGGACATTAAAGGACTACCTTGGGGAATATTCGATGCGGGAATTCTAGGCCTTCTTGCGCGCTTGGGCCAGCCGCAAGGCATATTTGCGCGTCCATGTGTCTTATCAGCGGCGCCCTTTGCCGGACAGGGCTCGGGTATACTCGCGCGTTTTGTGATGCCCTGCCGGCTTCACGGCTGAAATGTGAAGCGTCATGCAATGCGCACTTACGATTTGTCGGTGCAGCGTCGCGGGTTCTGAACCAGCCTTGCAGGGATGTTTCGGTGATTTTTGGAGTTTTTATGCTCGAACAGGCTCAACGCGTCCTCAAGGACATCTTCGGCTACGACAGTTTCCGTGGCCGCCAGGGTGCAATCATTGAGCGCGTGGCCAGTGGCGGCGATGCCCTGGTCCTGATGCCTACCGGTGGCGGCAAGTCCCTGTGCTTCCAGGTCCCGGCGCTGTTGCGCGAAGGCCTGGCGGTAGTGGTGTCGCCGTTGATCGCGTTGATGGACGATCAGGTCGCCACCCTCGAAGAGCTGGGTGTGGCTGCCGCTGCGTTGAACTCCACCCTCAGCGCCGAGCAGCAACGCGATCTGGCGGCCCGCATCCGTCGCGGTGAGGTGAAAATGCTTTACCTCGCCCCGGAACGCCTGGTCCAGCCGCGCATGCTGTCCTTCCTGCAAGGGCTGAACATTTCCCTGTTCGCCATCGACGAAGCGCACTGCGTGTCGCAGTGGGGCCATGACTTCCGCCCGGAATACCTGCAATTGGGTCAGTTGGCGGAGGTGTTCCCCGACGTGCCGCGCATCGCCCTGACCGCCACCGCCGACAAGCGTACCCGCGAAGAGATCGTCACTCGCCTTCATTTGCAGAATGCCGAGCGCTTCCTGTCGAGCTTCGACCGACCGAACATTTTTTACCGCATCGTGCCCAAGGAACAGCCGCGCAAGCAGTTGCTGGCGTTCCTCGCCGAGCGGCGCAGCGATGCCGGCATCGTCTATTGCCTGTCACGCAAGAAAGTCGACGAAGTCGCGGTGTTCCTCAGTGAACAAGGCTTCCCGGCGCTGCCGTACCACGCCGGCCTGCCCAACGACACGCGGGCCCACCACCAGAAGCGCTTCCTCAACGAGGAAGGCTTGATCATGGTCGCCACCGTGGCGTTCGGCATGGGCATCGACAAGCCGAACGTGCGTTTCGTTGCGCACCTCGATTTGCCGAAATCCCTTGAGGCCTATTACCAGGAAACCGGGCGCGGTGGCCGTGACGGTCTGCCGGCGGATGCCTGGATGGCCTACGGCCTGCAAGACGTGGTGATGCTCAAGCAGATGCTGCAAAACTCCGAGGGCGACGAGCGCCACAAGCGTCTGGAGCAGCACAAGCTCGACGCCATGCTCTCGCTGTGCGAAGAAACCCGCTGCCGCCGCCAGACCCTGCTGGCCTACTTCGACGAAGACATGCCAGAGCCGTGCGGCCATTGCGACAACTGTGTCGACGGTGTGCAAACCTGGGATGCTACTGAGCCTGCGCGTCAGGCGCTTTCGGCGATCTACCGTACCGGCCAGCGCTACGGCGTCGGGCATCTGGTGGACGTCTTGTTGGGCAAAGACAACGAAAAAGTCCGCAGTTTCGGCCATCAGCACCTGTCGGTGTTCGGGGTCGGCAAGGCGCGGGCCGAAGGGGAGTGGCGATCGCTGTTCCGCCAGTTGGTGGCTCGCGGTCTGGCCGATGTCGATCATGAAGGTTATGGCGGGTTGCGCCTGAGTGACACGTGCCGGCCATTGCTCAAAGGTGAAGTGACCCTGGAGCTGCGCCGCGACCTCAAGGCGCAAACCACTGCCAAAAGCAGCAAGAGCCAGGCGAGCCAACTGGTCCGCGGTGAAGAGCGCGAGCAGTGGGAAGCTTTGCGCGCCCTGCGGCGCAAACTCGCCGAAGAACATGGCGTGCCACCGTACGTCATTTTTCCCGACTCGACCTTGCTGGAAATGCTGCGCAGCCAGCCAACCTCGCTGGCGGAAATGGCCACGGTCAGCGGCGTCGGTGCGCGCAAGCTCGAACGCTACGGCGAGGCCTTCCTCGAAGTCCTCGGCGGTCAGGTCGAGGCGCCGAAACCGGTGGCCGATGTGCGCCACGAACTGATCACCCTGGCCCGCGCCGGCATGACGCCGTTGCAGATCGCCGGTCAACTGCAATGTTCGGAAAAGAACGTCTATACCATGCTCGCCGAAGCCATTGGCAAACAGCAGTTGTCGCTGGAGCAGGCGCTGGATCTGCCCGAAGAACTGATGGGCGAAGTTCAGGACGCGTTCCTCGACGGTGAAGGTGAGTTGCCGCCCGTTTCGGAGATTTCCGCACTGTTTGCCGGACGAGTGCCGGAAGGGGTTTTGTATTGCGTTCGGGCCGCTTTACAGTCCGAATTTGAAATTTGAGTAATAGCTCTCACTGATGTAACGATTCAGTACAGAACAGTCCTTGCCTCCAGTCGAGGCTCATGCTTAGCTGACTAATAATTAGTTTTTCTCTATTTCAGTCTAACCATGAGTGTTTTATGCCGTTAACCGATCAACACCGCTTTGGCATGCAATTGGCCCAGATGTCGCGCGGCTGGCGCGCTGAACTGGATCGCCGACTTGCCGGCCTCGGGCTGTCCCAGGCCCGCTGGCTGGTGCTGCTGCATCTGGCACGTTTCGAAGAGGCCCCGACCCAACGTGAACTGGCGCAGAGTGTCGGCGTCGAGGGTCCGACCCTGGCGCGTTTGCTCGACAGCCTGGAAAGCCAGGGTCTGGTACAACGCCAAGCGGTGCTGGAAGACCGTCGGGCGAAAAAAATCGTCCTCTGCGCCCCGGCGCTTCCCCTGATCGAACAAATTGAAACCATTGCCACTCAACTGCGCCACGAACTGTTCGAAGGCGTCGATGAGGCGGATTTGCGGATCTGCATGCGGGTTCACGGGCACATCCTGGGTAACCTTGAAAAATCTTGAGGCATAACCCCGCGCCAGGTTTTTGAGATACCGCGTTGAGCCGACTATAAGAACTACTGCGCAATATCGTGTTCGTACCGGATGTGCGAACACGTGCAGGTCGGTTCTGGTTACCTAAGGGATGCTCATGCTTGAAAGTCGGCGAGTCGTTGTACGCTGTTGTTTGCGGTGGTTGCTGGCCGCTGTTGCTGTCACTTGGTCAGCGCTGGCGCCAGCTTTGGGCCTGGGTGATATCACCCTGCACTCGGCGCTGAATCAGCCGCTGCGTGCCGACATCGCTTTGGTGGACGCCGCCGGTCTCGAAGAGGGCGAGCTGTCGGCCAGGCTGGCGACGGCGGATGAGTTCAATCGTGCGGGTGTCGAGCGGGTGCTCTTCCTCAACGATCTCAAATTCACACCTGTCCTGCGAGGCAACCGCAGCCTGATCCAGGTCACGTCCAGCAAACCGGTCAATGAACCGTTCCTGAATTTCCTCGTACAACTCAATCAGCCCAACGGCCGAGTGCTGCGCGAGTACACGGTGTTGATCGATCCGCCGGGGACGCCGGGCATTGAGCCCGCCATCGATGAACCGGTGGCCAGTCGTCCAGCTTCGGCCTTTCCGAGTGTCCGGCCCGCCGTCGCGGCAAAGCCAACAGCAAAGGAACCGCTGCCAAAACCTGTCGCTGCACCCGCGGCGGATCCGCTCGCAGAGCAACTGGCCGCCAGCGTCCTGCAGAACCAGCAATTGCAGGCCACCATCGATGAGTTTAAAGCGAAGCTTCAGGCTCAGGACGAGCAGATCGCCGCTGAGAAAAAACAGGTAGCCGAGCTGCAAACCCGATTGGCCGAGGTCAAGCAAGTGCCGCCGGAGCCAGTTGCACCCGTTGCTGTGGCTCCGGCGCCCGTGGTTGTCGAGGAGCCCGGGACAAACTGGCTGTTGATGGGCGGATTGTTGGGATTGGTCGCGTTGGTGATTCTGGCTGTGTGGATTCGTCGGCAACGGCAGCAGGATCAGGCAACGTTCGGATCGACATCCTCTCATCCACCCCTACATGAATCGCTGCCAGATCACATGTCAGAACCCGCTGTACAAGCTGCCGCACTGCAACCCACACATGCACACCACGAAGAAACACCCGCGAGCGATGTGCTCGAAGCGGTCGCGATCTATCTGACCTACGGCCGCTATGGCGAAGCAATTAGTCTGCTGCGAGAGGCGATGATCAAGGAGCCGCAGCGCACCGATGTCGCTGTGCAGTTGCTGGAAGTTCTCGGCAAACAGGGTGATGTGACTGCTTACAACGCGCAGGAAACCAGCCTGCGTAATGCCGGGTTCGATGGGCAGAAACTTCAGGAGATGCGTGCGCATCATCCGAAACTGGGGCCGGTTGCTACGATGCCGGAGCCGATGCCGAAGGACGAGTTCCAGTTGAATCTGGATGACCTTTCGATGGACACCAATTGGGACCTGGACCCAATGGAAGCCAGTTCATCTTCTGGCAAGCCATCGAGCGTGCCAACGCTGCCCGAGCCGGAGATAGAGTGGGAAATCGAGCCGGTTGCCCAATCCCTGGACGACAGCTTTCTTGAGGCATTCAGCGAGCCGGATCAGTCGTTCGAACTTGAGCCACTGAACCTGGAACCGACCGGGCCCGGTAACGCAGGCAAACTGGAGCAGGCTCAGACCTGCATCGACGACGGTGACCTGGACAGCGCCATCGAACTGCTCAACGAGCTGCTAAGGGACGCCGATGAGCCGCTGAAGCAGACCGCCCGAAGTTTACTGGCCGGAATACGATAACCTTGGGTATCGAGATCGATCACTCTACCTCAGGAACCCCGTCACCCATGACCGCCCATAAACCGGAAATCGTCATCACCTATTGCACCCAGTGCCAGTGGCTGTTGCGTGCGGCCTGGCTGGCCCAGGAACTACTCAGTACGTTTGGCGACGACCTTGGCAAAGTGTCCCTGGTGCCCGGCACCGGCGGGGTCTTTCACATCTTCTGCGACGACGTGCAGATCTGGGAACGCAAGGCCGATGGCGGCTTCCCCGAAGCAAAAGTGCTGAAACAAAAGGTCCGCGATCAAATTGATCCGGACCGCGACCTGGGACACAACGATCGCACTCAGTGAGACGTCGCTTCGGCCGCCACGGCTTTCTTGCTTGAACTGCCGGCGAGTCGGCTGGACACCACGATTGCGACGATGATCAGCGCACCGCCGAGCAGCATGCGCAGGGTCGGGTTTTCATTGAACAGCAACCACGCCATGGTGATGCCGTAAACCGGCTCCAGCGCGAAGACCACGGCGGCGGTCCGCGCCTTGATCACTGCAAGGCTGGCGACGAACAAACTGTGGGCGACCCCGGTACAGAACACCCCGAGCAGGCCGATCCACAACCAGTCGATGGTACGCACTTCACTCAAGTGCGGTGCCGCCGCCGGCAACAGACACAATGCGACCACAACGTTCTGACACAGCGCGGCCTGTACCGGCGGGATGCGTGCGGAACTCGCGCGGTTGGTCAGCGACAACAGGGAGAACAGTAATCCGGAAAGCACCGACCACAGCAGGCCTGTGGTAGCACCGCTGGCCAGATCGAACTCAGGCGTGACCAGCACCAACCCGATGCTGACCAGCGCCACCAGCAGGACTTCATTGGCACGAATGCGCTCGCGGAAAATCAGCCCTTCGAGGATCACGGTAAAGGCCGGGAAACTGGCAAAGCCCAGGGTCGCGATGGCTACGCCGGCGATCTTCACCGAAATGAAGAAGCTCACCCAGTGTCCGGCCAGCAACAAGCCGCTGAGCAACAGTCGGCGCACATCCACGGCTTCGAGTTTTTGCCAGCGGGTATTGCTGGCGAAGCGCGCAAAGAACGCCAGCGCCAACACCGCGAACGCCGCCCGGCCGAACACGATGATCGCCGGCGACGCGGCGGCGAGCTTGCCGAACACGCCGGTCAGGCCGAACATCAGTGCGCCGATATGCAGGGCGCCAAGGGCGGTGCGGGGAGTCATGGCAATCCTTGAGAAATGTATAAAACGAGACCGACAGACACCGTCGTCCTGTAGCAGCTGGCGGAGCCTGCGTTCGACTGCGAAGCGGTCGTAAAACCGATCTAATCGGTGGGTCAGGTAAATCGCATTCATCCGGATCGCGACCGCTTCGCAGTCGAACGCAGGCTTCGCCAGCTGCTACATTTAATCGCGCAACGCTTGGTCCTGTCTGTCGCCAGACTCGCGTTATTTGTCGCCAGCCTCGCGCCGCAGCTTGCCGGGTGATGCGCCGAACTCGCGCAGTACCGCAGCAGCAAAGGCACTTTGGGAGCTGTAGCCGACCCGACAGGCAACCTCGCCGATGGGCAGTTGCGAGTTTCGCAGCAATGCGACGGCCTTGTGCAGGCGACGGCTGCGGATGTAATCCATCGGCGTCTGCCCGCATTCGGCAACGAAGCGTGCATGCAAACGAGCGCTGGAGAGACCGGCCACGCGAGCGAGATCGGCGACTTGCAGCGGGTAGGCGGCGTACTGGTCGATGTGCGCATTCAACGCGGCATAGGGCAGGCGCCGACCGCCGATGCTCTCGGGCCTGGCGTTGTTGAGACTGGCCAGCAACAGCACCGCGCCCTGTTGCGCAATCAGCGGGTCATCGACCTTGCTGTTGGCCAGCCAATCGACCAATTGGCTCTGACCAGCATCCAGTGACAAACGCCCGGCGTTGTCGAGCAAGCGTCGACTGGCCTCGGCATGCTCGCCCAGTGACTGGCCAATCCACTGGTCGCCGGGCACGTCCAGTACCAGGCAACGGCTGCCATTGGCGCTGCCGCAGGCATGATGAAAGCCTGAGGGAATCACCACGAAACTTTGCTGGACCACCTGACTGCCGAGCCCGTCGACCTCGAAATCCAGCGCACCCGACAGCCCGAACACCAGTTGCGCATGCTCGTGGCTGTGGACGATCAGGTCTTCGGTGTATTGGCGCAGGGTGAGGATCGGTCTCATCACGGGTCTCCCGGTTCTGGGCGCCAGTCTACACCGACCCGGCCTGCACGCGCTGTCACAGGACTGACTTGCCGCTGTCATGGGCCATTAACCCGACCGGCGCAAGCTTGCCAAAACTTGTCCTGAGGGTTGCCCATGACCAGCGCCGAGCTCGCCAAACCCAGCCGTAAACAACGAGTGCGGACCCTGTGGATTTCCGACGTGCATCTTGGCACCCGCGATTGCCAGGCCGAGCACTTGTCGCAGTTTCTCAAGGGTTACCACGCAGACAAGATCTATTTGGTCGGCGACATCATCGACGGCTGGAAACTGCGCGGCGGCATGTATTGGCCGCAGGCGCACACCAATGTCATCCGGCGCCTGCTGACCATGAGCAAGCGCGGCACCGAGGTGATCTACGTCACCGGCAACCACGACGAATTCCTGCGCCGCTATTCGAAGCTGATTCTGGGCAACATCCAGTTGGTGGACGAAGCCGTGCACGTCACCGCTGATGGCCGGCACCTGCTGGTGATCCACGGCGACCAGTTCGACGTGATTACTCGCTACCACCGCTGGCTGGCCTTTCTTGGCGACTCGGCCTACGAAATCACCCTGACCCTCAACCGCTGGCTCAACCATTGGCGCGCGCGTTATGGCTACGGCTACTGGTCGCTGTCGGCGTACCTCAAGCACAAGGTGAAAACCGCAGTCAGCTTCATCAGCGACTTCGAAGAAGCCATCGCCCATGAGTGCGTCAAGCGCGAGTTGCACGGCGTGGTGTGCGGCCACATTCACCATGCCGAGATTCGCAAGGTGGGTGAGGTGGACTACCTCAATTGCGGTGATTGGGTGGAGTCGTGCACGGCGTTGATCGAGCATTGGGATGGCACGATCGAGTTGTATCGCCTGGCCGATGCACAGGCGCGGGCGGCGCAGTTGAAGGCTTTGAAGGTCGCCGAGCCGGCATAGTCTGTTAGCAATGCAGTGCCTGAAAGGGCCTCTTCGCGGGCAAGCCCGCTCCCACAGTGTTCGAGGTGAACACACAGTTTGTGAACGCCAGGAACCCTGTGGGAGCGGGCTTGCCCGCGATGGACCGCGCAGCGGTCCCGCTGGATCTGTCAGGCCGGCGAATGCTCTTGCATCGCCGCCTTGTAAATCGAGTTCTTCGGCTGCGCAAACAACCGCTCCATCATCGGCTCGAAGAAGCTCAGCGGCAGCGTGTCATACGCCGGATCGAACGCCGCGGCATCGTACTTGGCGCAAAACTCGATGGTCGCCTTGTACTGCGGATGTTCGCTGAATTGCTCGCGCAGGTGCCGGTCCATGCCCAGGTGATGGAAGAAATAGTAGCCCTGGAAAATCCCGTGTTTCTCCACCATCCACAGATTTTCGGCGCTGACGAACGGCTTGAGAATCGCCGCCGCGATATCCGGGTGATTGTAGGAGCCCAAGGTGTCGCCGATATCGTGGAGCAGGGCGCAGACCACGTACTCTTCATCGCGACCGTCGCGCCAGGCGCGGGTGGCGGTTTGCAGGGAATGGGTCAGGCGATCCACCGGAAAACCGCCGAAATCACCCTCCAGCAGCTTCAGGTGCGCCGCGATCCGTGTCGGCAATTGGCGGGCATAGGCACTGAAGTCCGCGGCAATGATCGCCCAGTCTTCTTGCGTGCCGTCCTTCATGTGGGTGAAACGAGCATTGGCATTCATCGGCAATCCTCTTGTGATCTAGAACGGCACGCGCCCCAGAATCATGTCGCGATACATGACGAAATCGCCGAGCAGGCTGTAGAAAGGATGCTGGAAAGTCGCAGGACGATTCTTCTCGAAGAAGAAATGGCCGACCCAGGCGAAGCTGTAGCCCGCCAGCGGCAAGGCCCACAACAGCATCCAGGCGCCCCGACCGATGGTCAGTGCCAGAATGAAAATCACCAGCGTGGTGCCGATGAAGTGCAGTCGTCGGCAGGTGCTGTTGCTGTGCTCGCTGAGGTAATACGGGTAAAACTCAGCGAAGCTGTTGAAACGCTTGATGTTTTCCACGACTGCGATCTCTGTGGTTATTGTTCTGACTGCAAGTTGTTCTGCGGGTAGCTTATTTGAGTCTAGAGTGATCAATGGCGTCAGCCAGTGACAATCGGCGCCACTTTAGTATCCTTCGGAAATTGGCCGTGAAATACGGCTCATCATGCAAGAACCCGACATGAGCGAACGAACGACTTCTGCAAGCTGGGCGATGGGGATTGTCAAAGCACTGGAAATGGACGGCCTGGATTGCCGGGTTCTGTTCAAACAGCTGGGGCTCGACTACGCGGCACTGGATGATCCGGATGCACGCTTCCCGCAAGATTCCATGACACGACTGTGGCAGCGCGCGGTCGAGCTGTCCGGCAACCCGGCGATTGGCCTGAACATGGGCAAAGTGGTGCGGCCTGCGCAATTTCACGTTGCGGGCTATGCCTTGATGTCCAGCCAGACCCTGGCCGAAGGCTTTCAGCGTCTGGTGCGATTTCAACGCATCATTGCCGAAAGTGCCGACCTGAGTTTTCGCCTGCTGGATGAAGGCTACGCACTGATCCTGACGGTGCACGGCGACCACTTGCCGCCGACCCGGCAAAGCGCCGAGGCCTCGCTGGCCTGCGCCCTGGCGTTATGTGGCTGGTTGACCGGGCGTACGCTGCAACCGCGCAAGGTGCTGGTGCAGGGCGATCAACCGGTCAATCTCGAACCCTACAAACAAGCCTTCCATGCGCCGCTGGTGTTCAACGCGCCGTACGATGCGTTGATTTTCGAACGTGCCGATATGGAAGCGCCGCTGCCGACCGCCAACGAGGCGATGGCGCTGCTGCATGACCGGTTTGCCGGTGAATACCTGGCGCGGTTTTCCGAGAGTCGCGTGACCCACAAGGCACGGCAGGTGTTATGCCGCTTGTTGCCTCAAGGTGAACCGAAGCGCGATACGGTGGCGCAGACGCTGCACCTGTCGCAGCGCACCTTGCAGCGACGGTTGCAGGAAGAGGGCACGAGTTTCCAGACGTTGCTCGATGACACCCGGCGCGAGCTGGCCGAGCAGTATCTGGCGCAACCGACCATGACCCTCCTGGAAATTGCCTACCTGCTGGGGTTTGCCGATCCGAGCAATTTTTTCCGCGCCTTCCGCCGCTGGTTCGACACCACGCCCGGCGAATACCGGGCGCGGCTGCTGCAAATGCCTGCGGCGGTCAATGACGCCAAAATGCCGGAATACACAGCACAAACACGGTGATGATCTCCAGTCGGCCCAGCAGCATGCCGAACGACAGAATCCACTTGGCGGCGTCAGGCAGAGTGGCGAAGTTGCCCGCCGGGCCAATGGTTTCCCCGAGGCCCGGACCGACGCCGGACACGGTGCTGGCCGCGCCTGTGAGGGCGGTCATCCAGTCGACGCCGAGCAGCGACAGCAACAGCGCGATCACGCAGATGGTGATGGCGAAGAAGAACGAGAACGTCAGAATCGAACGCACGATCTCTTCGTCGAGGCGGTGACCGTTGTACTTCTGCTTGATCACCGCACGCGGGTGAATCAGTTGGTTAAGGTTGGCCTTGAGCAGGATGTAGGCCACCTGGAAGCGGAAAATCTTGATCCCGCCGGCAGTCGAGCCGGAACAACCGCCAACGAAGCCCAGATAAAAGAACAACATCAGTGAGAAGTTGCCCCACAGGCTGTAGTCCCCCAGCGCGAAACCGGTGGTGGTGACCACCGAGGTCACGTTCAACGCCACATGCCGTAACGCGTCCAGCCAATGCAGCTGGGTGGTCCACCAATACCAGGTGCCGAGCACCAGCCAGGTCACCAGCAGCATGCCGAGCAGGCCTTGCACCTGTTGATCCTTGATCAGCGCCCGGCGGTTGCCGCGCAGAGTCGCCACGTAGAGGGTGAACGGCAGGCTGCCGAGAATCATGATGACGATCGCCACCCAGTGCACCGCCGGTTGCGTCCACTTGGCCAGTGATTGGTCCGAGGTCGAGAAACCGCCGGTGGAAATCGCCGACATCGCATGGTTGATCGCATCGAACGGGCTCATCCCGGCCCACCAGAACGCCAGGCTGCCGAGAATCGTGATACCGACGTAGGCCGCCACGATCAGGCGCGCCACCATGTGCGAGCGGGGCATGACCTTTTCCGATCGGTCCGACGATTCGGTCTGGAACAGCCGCATGCCACCGATACGCAGCAGCGGCAGAATCGCGACCGCCATACCGATGAAGCCGATGCCGCCGATCCAGTGCAACAGCGAGCGCCACATCAGGATGCCGGGGGACATTTCGTCCAGATGGTTGAGCACGGTCGAACCGGTGGCCGTGATGCCGGACATGCTTTCGAAGAATGAGTCGGTGTAGCTGATGTGCTGGGTCAACAAAAACGGCAGCGCGGCAAAGATACACACCACCAGCCAACTGCTGACGGTCAGCAGGTACATGTCCCGCGGTCGCAGGTGTACATGCTCGGGGCGCCCGGGAATCACCAGGGCCAGACCGGCGACAAAGGTGATCATGCTGGCCCAGAGGAACGACGGCAGGTCGCCGGTGCGATCGAAGATCACCAGCGTGCCCATCGGTACGACCATGGCGATGGCCAGGGTTATCAGGAAGATGCCGATGATGAAACCAATGAGACGTAAGGTCGGCAACGCCATGAAGTCCGCTCGGGCTGAAATAGGGAAGGGCGCCATTCTACCTGCGGGGCAGGGCATGTAAACCGGCACTGCCTTCGCGGTTACAGCTAGAATAGCCGCACAATTTTTTCTGGAGGTGGCCGATGCAGGCTCTCGACGTTTTGCTCAACCGTGTTTCCGTCCCGCGCCTGATCGAGCCGGCACCGTCCCAGGCACAGCGCGAAGTGCTGTTTGCCGCCGCCATGCGCGCACCGGATCACGGTCATTTGCAGCCGTGGCGGTTCCTCACCGTCGAAGGCGAGGCGCGTGAGCAAATGGGCGAGTTGCTGGCCGAGGCGGCAAAGCTGCAGGACAGCGAAGTCACCGAAGCGGCCATCGACAAGGCGCGTAACGGACCGCTGCGGGCGCCGTTGGTGGTGGTCGTGATCGCTAAGGTGCAGGACCACGTCAAGTATCCGAAGTCCGAGCAATTGCTGGCGGCAGGTTGTGCGGCCCACGGGATTTTGCTGGCGGCCTATGCGCAGGGTATTGGCGCGGTATGGCGCACCGGGGATCTGGCTTATTCGCCGCACGTGGCCAAGGGGTTGGGGTTGGCGGAAGGCGAAGAGGTGATTGCCTTCCTGTACCTCGGCACACCACAGAAGGAACCGCGAGTGGCGGAGAAAGTCGATCTGGCCGAATTCGTCAGCGCCTGGCCCGGTAAGGCCTGAAGATCAAAAGATCGCAGCCTCGTTTCACTCGACAGCTCCTACAGGCGTACACAAAAACTTGTAGGAACTGTCGAGTGAAATGAGGCTGCGATCTTTTTGCATCACCCCATTTTTACGGCGAAACGACAGCCCCCGGCACCAACGGCAATTCCAGACTGGCAATAAAACCGCCCTCCGGGTGATTGGCCAGCACCAGATTTCCGCCATGGCGCTCCGCCGCACGCCGGGCAATTGCCAGGCCCAGGCCATGCCCGGCAGCTGTCTGCCCCGGCGCACGGTAGAACGGTTCGCCGAGCTGGTTCAAATGTTCAGCATCAACCCCCGGCCCATGATCACGCACGCTCACCACGATCCGTTCGCCATTGCGCAACGCCTGCATTTCAATTGGCAGGCCGCCGACCGGATTGAAGCGTTGGGCATTGCGCAGCAGGTTGTCGACGGCGCGTTCGATCATGGTCGGCCAGCCCTTGAGACTCAGTTGCGCCTCGGCTTCGAGATGGACCAGTTGATCCGGTGAACCCAGTTGCGCATCTTTTTGCAGAGTATTGAGCAGCGAGTTCAGGTCTACGTCTTCAGCGCTGGCGTTGTCGGCATCGACCCGCGCCAGTACCAGGATTTCACTGATCAACGCTTCGAGCCGGTCGCATTCGCGGGTGAGGCGCGGCCAGAGTTTTTCCCGTTCCTCAGGCGTGGCCCGTTCGGCCAATGCAAGGGCGATGCGCAGTCGGGCAAGCGGGGAGCGCAGTTCGTGGGAGACGTCTCGCAGCAGCTGACGTTGGCTGCCGATCAGGCTTTGCAGGCGCGAACCCATGCGGTTGAAGTCGTTGGCCAGTACCCCGAATTCATCGCGCCGGTTTGCCAGTTTGATCAGGCTGTTCTGTTGGTACGTGGTTTGCCCGAGATCATGCACCGCGCCGCGTAAACGGCTGAGGGGACGGGTGATGGAAAGGGTAACGAACAGGCTGAACAAGGTCAGCACCACCAGGGCAATGCCCAGTGCACTCAGCGGCCAGAGCAGGCTTTCGCGGTGCCAGGCGTTGAGTTCGGGGTGGGGGATCCGGTAGATGAACAGGTAGGTGTCGCCGGTTTTTTCGCTGGTGTATTCGTCGGTCAGGCGCCGCCATGGCAGGCGTCGGTCGTCGTTGTTCTGCCGTGCTTCGAAGGCGGCGGCGCGGCGCGGAAAGGTGCCGCGCACCACCGGGTCACCGCTCTCGTTGAGCACCTGGACGTCGATGTGATACTGGCGCTTGCGCTCTTCCAGTAGGTCCTGGGCGTCTACTTCGCCTTGGGCTTCGTAGGTTTGCGTCCACTGTTCGGCCAGGGTGTTGAGGCCCGGATGGCGGCTGAGAATCCATGCGTCCTGGTTGAGCATGTGCCCGAGCAATATGGACAGCCCTGCAACCAGAGCGATGGCCAGCCAGAAGCTCGCCAGGATACGCCAGAACAGTGAACGCACGGAAAATCCTCAATCAAACACAGATCAGTGTGGGAGCGGGCTTGCTCGCGAAGGCGTAGACACATCCGACATCAACGTGTCAGAAAGTCCGCCATCGCGAGCAAGCTCGCTCCCACAGTGGATTGTGTAGTGCAAGACCCAACGGTGTTCAGCCGTTGGGTCCGGGGTCAGTGCATTATTGCGCTTTTTGCGGTTGTTGCGCTTTCCAGGCTTTGAACTCTGCCCATTCGGCGCGACGTTCAGCCTGTTTTTTCTGGATCTCGTCGAATTTCCTCTGTTGATCCGGTTTCAACACGGCGCGCACATCGGCTTCGGCTTTCTGATGCTTGGCGGCCATTTCGTCTTTCATGGCTTTCTGGTCGGCCGGGGAGAGTTTCTCCAGGTATTTGTCGACCAGTTGCTTACGCTCGTGCATCTGCTCGCCCATGATCTTGCGGATCTGCTCGCGCTGTTCGCGGCTCAGGTCCAGCTGGCTGTAGGGGCCTTTACCGTGCATGCCGTGCATCTGACCGCCATGGCGCGAACCGTCCATTGGGCCACCCATCGGGCCGGCGCCTTCAGGCATGGCCATGGCAACGGTCGGCAGGGCAGCGGCGAACATCAGAGCGATAAGAGTCTTGCGCATGGTGAATCTCCTTGTCTCATTCCCGGTACGTTCCGGATGTGTGCAGATTACGGAGATCAAGGTCAGCGGCGGTCAGCGGAGCGTAAAGCTTTGGTAAACATGATTTTCGGCTGACCTGACAAAACTTACCGGCTGTGTAGGAGCTGCCGAAGGCTGCGATCTTTTGATCTTCTGAACCAAAGTCAAAAGATCGCAGCCTCCGGCAGCTCCTACAGAAGGATTCAGAGGCTGTAGTAATAGCCGCGACTACGCAGGGCCACGATGCGCGGGCGGCCATCAGGATGCGGGCCGATCTTCTTGCGCAGGTTGCTGACGTGCATGTCGAGGCTGCGGTCGTACAGGGTCAGCTTGCGGCCGAGGGCGATTTGCGCCAGTTCCTGTTTGTCCAGCGGCTCGCCGGGTTGCTTGAGCAGGGCTTCGAGCAAACGGCTTTCGGAAACGGTGAGGGAAAACTCTTGCTCATCAATGCTGACCACACCGCGCACCGGGCTGAAACACAGGTCGCCCAGCTCCAACTGGCTGGACACCGCCGCCGGATGACTGCGCCGCAATACGGCGCGCAGGCGGGCTGTCAATTCCCGTGGATCGCAGGGCTTGGCCAGGTAATCGTCGGCGCCCAGTTCCAGGCCGAGGATGCGGTCCAGGGGTTCGCCCCGGGCCGAGAGCATCAGCACCGGCAAATCCGGATGATCGCTGCGCAACTGCTTGAGCAGTTCCAGGCCGCTGCCGTCCGGCAGCATCACATCCAGCACCACGGCTGCCGGAGAGGTTTCGGCCAGCGCGCGACGAGCGCTCTGGCCATCGTGACAGGCACGTACCTGAAAGCCTTCCTGGCTCAGCCAACTGCTCAGGAGCTCACACAGCTCCTGGTCATCATCAATTAGTAACAGCTCGCTCATGACTCACTCAATTTAGCCATTGTCGACGTTTTCGACTTGCACCACTGGCGAAGATACCGCAGAGCAGGGCCAGTAGCGCAACTCCGGCGCCAATGACGAACCACTGTTGCTGATCGGTCAGCAAGCGCGGGATCGAACTGCCGGCCTGGGTTTCCTTGAGTTGCAGCTTCAAACGCTGGTTCTCCTGGCGCAACCGGGTCAGTTGGGCGCTTTCGCGTTCGCCATCGGCAGTCTGCAATTGTTTGTTCAGTTCTTCTCGTTGCCGCTCGCTTTCCTTCAAGCGTTGCTGCAATTCGTTGATCTGGCTGCCGGCGCTCAAGGACAAAGGCGTCGAACCGCCACCCTCGGCGCTTTCTTCACCGTGGGCGGGGGCCACGATCGACAGCGTGACCAACATCAGACACAAAGGACCTTTGCGCATCGCGACTCCTGATTCCAATACGGGTATTTGGCAGGTTGTCGGCAGGCAAACGAGAATAATGAGCGATTGAGATCGCGATGAACCGTTAAAGGTTCATCGCGCGGAAGGATATTACGGAAGGACTTGCTTGAACGGCTTGACCGAGACGTTGGCGTAGACGCCGGCGGCGATGTACGGATCGGCGTCGGCCCAGGCCTGGGCGGCGCTCAGGGAGTCGAATTCGGCGACGATCAGGCTGCCGGTGAAACCCGCTGCGCCCGGATCATTGCTGTCGACCGCCGGGTGCGGGCCGGCCAATACGATGCGACCTTCGCCTTTGAGCACTTGCAGGCGCTCAAGGTGTGCCGGGCGTGCGGCCAGGCGGGCTTCCAGGGAGTTGGCGACGTCTGTGGCAATGATTGCGTAAAGCATGTCAGTCCTCGGTTTTTGGCGATGTGGTATCGGCATCGTGCAGGTGGCGGGACAGGTAGATGCCCTGGCCGACCAGGAAAATCAGTGTCATGCCCAGGCTGCCGAAGACCTTGAAGTCGACCCAGTAGCTCTGGAAGGTGAACGCGACGAACAGGTTGGCGGCACCGCAAAACAGGAAAAACACGATCCAGGCGATGTTCAGGCGCGTCCAGACCGGCTCCGGCAGGGTCAGCGCGTGGCCCATGATGCGTTTGATCAGCAGGCGGTCACCGATGAAGTGGCTGCCGATGAAACCCAGGGCGAACAGCCAGTTGACCACCGGGGCTTTCCATTTCAGGAATGTCTCGCTGTGGAAGGCCAGGGTCAGGCTGCCGAAGACCAGGCAGGCGACGAGGGTCAGCCACTGGCTCTTCTCCAGCTTGCGCTGTTTGATGAACAGCGTGCCGTAGACCACCAGCGAACTGATGATCAGCATCGCGGTGGCGCTGTAAATACCGCCTACAGTTACCTCGTGGCCGGCAATGTCGACGACCCGTGGATCGATTTTGAAGACGATGAAAAACAGCAGGAGCGGGATGAAATCGATGAATTGTTTCACAGTGGCAGCCAGAAGCAGGATGTGGCGGCATAATAACAAACATATGGGCGCGCGATAGCGCCAGCTGATTTGAGGTTACAAAGCCCCGTGAATGTTGATTTGCACTGCCATAGCACGGCCTCCGATGGCGCCCTGGCGCCCGCGGTTCTGGTTGCGCGTGCGTTCGAGAAAGGCGTGCGAGTCCTGGCCTTGACCGATCACGACACCCTCGAAGGCATCGCTGAAGCCCGGGAAGCGGCGACTGCGCTGGGGATGCAACTGGTCAACGGCGTCGAATTGTCCTGCACCTGGGGCGGCGCGACCATTCATGTGCTGGGCTACGGTTTCGATGTCAATGCCGCGCCGTTGGTCGAAGCGATTGCCAAATTGCACGATGGCCGCTGGCTGCGGTCCGAAGAAATAAGCCGCAAACTGGCGCTCAAAGGCATGCCCGGCGCGCTGGAAGGCGCGCGCGAGATCCAGCAGGAACTGGGCGATAGCGGCAACGCACCTGCCCGACCGCACTTCGCCGATTGGATGGTGCGTGAAGGTTTCGTCAAGGATCGCGCCGAAGCGTTTCGCAAATGGCTGGGCGCCGGTAAGCTCGGGGACGTCAAGCAGCACTGGCCGACCCTGGAAGACACGGTCGAAACCCTGCGCGCAGCCAAGGCCTGGGTCAGTCTGGCCCATCCCTGGCATTACGAATTTACTCGCAGCAAGCGTCGCCGCCTGATTGCCGACTATATTCAAGCGGGGGGCCACGCGATCGAAGTGGTCAATGGCTATCAGCCTGCCGATCAAGTGGGCAGCCTGGCCATTCTGGCCCGCGAGTTCGGTCTGCTGGTCAGCGCCGGCAGTGATTTCCATGGCCCAGGCGGGTGGTCGGAAATCGGTGAGTACCGCCCGCTCCCGGAGGATCTGCCACCCCTGTGGTGTCGGTTCAAACATGACCCAGTTATTGCCGCCGTCTGAACAGGTAGAGAATGTGAGTCAATTTTTCCAGATTCATCCGGAAAACCCGCAACCGCGCCTGATCAAACAGGCTGTCGAAATCATCCGTAGCGGCGGGGTGGTGATTTATCCCACGGACTCCTCCTACGCAATCGGTTGCCAGATCGGTGACAAGGTCGCCGTGGAACGTGTGCGCCGTTTGCGTGGGCTGGACGACAAGCACAACTTCGCGCTGATCTGCAGCGACCTGTCGCAACTGGGCCTGTTCGCCAAGATTGACACCGGCACCTTCCGCATCCTCAAGGCTCATCTGCCGGGGCCGTATACCTTCATTCTCAACGCCACCCGCGAAGTCCCGCGGCTGTTGTTGCACCCGAAAAAACGCACCATCGGCCTGCGGGTGCCCAGTCATCCAATCGCGCTGGCACTGCTGGATCAACTCGGCGAGCCGTTGATGAGCGTGAGCCTGATCATGCCCGGTGAAACCGACCCGATGTTTGATCCCTATGAAATGCGCCAGTTGCTGGAGCATCAGGTCGACCTGATCATCGACGGCGGTTTCGGCGGGATCAAGGCGTCCACCGTGATCAGCCTCGCCGATGGCGAACCGGAAGTGATCCGCGTCGGTTGCGGCGACCCAGCGCCGTTCATGGCCGAGGCCTAGATGTCCGCAGTAGAACCCGTCGACAGTCAGGCCGGAGCCCAGCAAGAGCTGCCCTTTGCCATGGTCTATGGCCAGGCGGTCATGGAAATGCCGCTGGACCTGTACATCCCGCCGGATGCACTGGAAGTCTTTCTCGAAGCCTTCGAAGGCCCGCTCGACCTGCTGCTGTACCTGATCCGCAAACAGAACATCAACATCCTCGACATCCCGGTGGCGGAAATCACTCGCCAGTACATGGGCTATGTCGAGTTGATGCAATCGGTGCGCCTGGAACTCGCTGCCGAGTACCTGGTGATGGCCGCGATGCTCGCCGAGATCAAATCGCGGATGCTGCTGCCCCGGGCCGAAACCGTCGAGGACGAGGAAGAAGACCCTCGCGCCGAGCTGATTCGCCGCTTGCAGGAGTACGAGCGCTTCAAGGCTGCCGCTGAAGGCATCGATGGCCTGACCCGCGTCGGTCGCGACGTGGTGGTACCCAAGCTCGATGCCCCGGAGGCCCGGGCGCGCAAGCTGTTGCCGGACGTGCGTCTGTCGGAGCTGCTGCTGTCCATGGCCGAGGTGCTGCGCCGTGGCGACATGTTCGAAAGTCACCAGGTCAGCCGCGAGGCGCTGTCCACCCGCGAACGCATGAGCGATGTGCTCGAACGCCTCAAGGGCGGCGGTTTCGTGCCGTTCGTCGAGCTGTTCACCGCGGAAGAGGGGAAGCTGGGGGTCGTCGTGACCTTTATGGCGATCCTCGAACTGGTGAAGGAATCTTTGGTCGAGCTGGTGCAGAATGAGCCGTTCGCCGCGATCCATGTGCGAGCCCGAGCCGAATAACGAGTCGAATCATGAACCTGAGTGAACCCCGCGAGCTGGCGCCACTGCTTGAAGCCTTTCTGTTGGCCTCGGGAAAACCGCAATCCCTGGAGCGCCTGTTCGAACTCTTCGAAGAAGGCGAGCGCCCGGAGCCCGCGGTTTTCAAAAAAGCCCTGACCATTCTGGGCAAGTCCTGCGATGGTCGCGCGTATGAGTTGAAGGAAGTCGCTTCCGGCTATCGCCTGCAGATTCGCGAGAAGTTTTCGCCGTGGGTCGGGCGTTTGTGGGAAGAGCGGCCGCAGCGTTACTCGCGCGCCATGCTCGAAACCATCGCGCTGATCGCCTACCGACAGCCGATTACTCGCGGCGAAATCGAAGATGTGCGGGGCGTGGCGGTCAACAGCCAAATCGTCAAGACGCTGATGGAACGCGAGTGGATCCGCATCGTCGGATACCGCGACGTGCCAGGTAAACCGGCGATGTTCGCCACCACCAAGGCGTTTCTCGATCACTTCAACCTGAAGAACCTCGACGACCTGCCGCCGCTGGCGGAGTTGCGTGAGCTGGAACCCGATCCAGTCCTCGATTTCGACGACGCACCTGTGCCGGCATCGCTGCAAGAGTTGGCCGATGCTAGCGCCGAGCCGGAAGAGCCGAAGGAAGAGACCAGTTTCCATACGCTGTTGCTGGAACTGGACAGCATGGAAGAGGGGATCAAGACCGATTTCGATGATTTGTTGCGAGACGGCGTGGCGCCTGAGTTTGATTCGGAGCAGCCCGACATCGAACCGGAACCTGAAACTGCCCAAATCGAGCCTGAACCGGAAATTGAACCCGAGCAGGAAGACGACATTCTTGGCGTAGCCGAGGCTCGTGAAAAACTCCTGGCCGCCGTTGCCGCGCTGGAACAGCCGAAATCCGAGCCCGAGTTAAGCGACGAAGAAGCCGAAGCCCTGGCGCTCGCCGAAGCTATCGAAGCTGAACGCCGCGAATTCGAAGACTGAAGCGTCAAAAGATCGCAGCCTGCGGCAGCTCCTACAGAGGAACGCATTCCAATGTAGGAGCTGCCGCAGGCTGCGATCTTTTAATCTTGCTCTTAACAGACAGCACCACCGATCGGCGGAAAATCCAATAACCTTGCCTCGATCAGCTAGTCTCTGATGCGCAAACGCATTCATGCGCGTATGATTCGCGACCCTTCGGCGATCCCTTCGCCCGAGTACCCAGTTTTCAGAACACACCGGGAGGTGCCCAGATGAGTATCAAAGACCAGAAAGACGACCAGGAAATCGGCCCAGCAGGCGAAAAACTGCAGAAAGTCCTCGCCCGTATCGGCGTCGGCTCGCGCCGTGACGTGGAAGCCTGGATCAGCCACGGCCGCATCAAGGTCAACGGCAAAGACGCCACCCTTGGCCAGCGCGTCGATATGCACGACGCCATCACCATCGATGGCAAGGTGATCAAGCGCGAAGAGGCCGCCGAGTCGGTCCGCCGCGTGATCATGTACAACAAGCCTGACGGCGAGATCTGCACCCGTGTCGACCCGGAAGGTCGCCCGACCGTATTCGACAAGATGCCAAAGCCGAAAGAAGGCCGCTGGATCAACATCGGTCGTCTCGACATCAACACCACCGGTCTGTTGATGTTCACCACTGACGGTGAGCTGGCCAACCGCCTGATGCACCCTTCCTACGAAATGGACCGTGAATACGCGGTACGTGTACGTGGCGAAGTCGATGACGAGATGATCGAGCGCCTGAAGGCTGGCGTTGTCCTCGAAGACGGCCCGGCCAAGTTCACCGACATCAAGCAGGCGCCAGGTGGTGAAGGTTTCAACCACTGGTATCACTGCGTGGTGATGGAAGGTCGTAACCGTGAAGTGCGTCGTCTGTGGGAATCCCAGGGCCTGGTGGTCAGCCGACTGAAGCGCGTGCGTTTCGGTCCGGTGTTCCTCAACTCCGACTTGCCGATGGGCCGCTGGCGCGAAATGAGCCAGTACGAAGTCGACATCCTGAGTGCCGAGGTCGGCCTGACGCCGGTCGCGATGCCGCAGATGAACGCCAAGAGCAAAGACAAGCTCGACCGGATGCAGCGTAAATCGTCGCGTCCGATGGCCAAAGCTGAACGTGTGCGTACCTTGCGTCCGGCCTCTGCCGCACCTGCCGCGCCGCGGGAAAACCGCGAGCCACAGATCGAAGGCGAGCGTCCAGGTCGCAAGCCAGTTGCGCGTCAGGACGGCGAGCGCGGTCCTCGCACGCCACGTCCGGCCAATGGTCGTACCGAGCGCGGCGAAAGTCGTGGTACGCCGGTAGCCGATCGCCCAGCCGACACCAAGCGCCCGGCCAAGCCTGCGCCGAAGCGTCCGGGGATCAAACTGGTCGATGGCGACAAGCCGTCGGGCAAGCGTCGCGGTGCACCGGCCGGATCGGGTCAGCGCCCGGGCTTCGGTCGTCGCAAGCCTGAGTAATCGGCAAGCGCTTCATAAAAAACGCCAACCTTCGGGTTGGCGTTTTTTTGTCTGGCTTTTATGTCTGTGTTGTTTTTAAGGGCGCCATCAGGGGATCGCATTTGCATCAGATAACTCGGTCTCCTGTAGGAGCGAGCCTGCTCGCGATAGCGCCAGTCGCCGCACCGAATATGTCCAAGTGGAAATCAAGCATTACGCCCCGTAAAGAAAGCCTTACGAAATCCACAGCTTTCCCCCCTGAATTCGCCACGCTCTCAATACTGTAAAAAACCGCTTACGAATCGGCGCCATCTTTAACCCTCCAAGCCCTCTAGCCCGCTTGTTTCAGTGACTGATGCAAGGTGTCATGCGCCCCATGCCTGTCGTGCAGGTGCATAACAAAAAGGAGGCGCAATGAACGCCGCAATCCGTTTCCAGCTCTTCGCGCGGGCCGGTTTTTCCATCGTCCCCGTCAACGACCCGCAAAGGTCTGACTCCTTTTTTGCAGCCGCCCGAAGCCATCGGGGCGGACACAGGCAATCCCGGCAACCGACACGCTGATCCAGCGGGTCTGGCAGCAGGGGGTTAGCGGTGTACAATGCGCCGCGTTTTACCTGTGACCTCCTGCGCACCTGCGCAAACCTCAAGGCTATCCGCCTTGTTCACTCCGCCGCGTCACGAGCGTGTCGGGTTCGATTTCGTCACAGATAAAAACAAACAGGTGACGCATGACCGTTGTAAATACGCTGAACTCCTGGTGCCTGCGCTGGGGTTTGATCGGTGCCGCTTAACGTTTTTCCCAAGCTGCAACGTCTTTCGAACATCATCAAACCTTGCGTGAGACCCTTTTCATGAGTGGACAAAACTCGCATTCAGGCGAGCTGAAACGCGGCCTGAAGAATCGCCACATTCAATTGATTGCCCTCGGTGGCGCGATCGGTACCGGATTGTTCCTCGGCTCGGCCGGGGTGCTGAAATCCGCCGGGCCGTCGATGATCCTCGGCTATGCCATCTGCGGCTTCATTGCCTTCATGATCATGCGCCAACTGGGCGAAATGATCGTCGAAGATCCGGTAGCCGGCTCCTTCAGCCATTTTGCGCACAAGTACTGGGGCGGCTTTGCCGGCTTCCTGTCGGGCTGGAACTGCTGGATTCTGTACATTCTGGTGGGCATGTCGGAACTGACCGCGGTCGGCAAATACATCCACTACTGGGCGCCGGACATCCCGACCTGGGTCTCTGCGGCGGCCTTCTTCGTGCTGATCAACGCGATCAACCTGGCCAACGTCAAAGTGTTCGGCGAGGCCGAGTTCTGGTTCGCGATCATCAAGGTCGTGGCGATCGTCGGCATGATTGCCCTGGGCAGCTACCTGCTGGTCAGCGGTAATGGCGGCCCGCAAGCAGCGGTCAGCAACCTGTGGTCCCACGGTGGCTTCTTCCCGAACGGCACGACCGGCCTGATCATGGCCATGGCGTTCATCATGTTCTCCTTTGGCGGCCTGGAAATGCTCGGTTTCACCGCAGCCGAAGCCGACAAACCGAAAACCGTAATCCCGAAGGCCATCAACCAGGTGATCTACCGGATCCTGATTTTCTACATCGGTGCCCTGGTGATCCTGCTGTCGCTGACCCCGTGGGACAGCTTGCTGACCACGCTGAACGCCTCCGGTGATTCCTACAGCGGCAGTCCGTTCGTGCAAGTGTTCTCGATGCTCGGCAGCAACACCGCCGCGCACATCCTCAACTTCGTGGTCCTGACTGCGGCGTTGTCGGTGTACAACAGCGGCACCTACTGCAACAGCCGCATGCTGCTGGGTATGGCCGAGCAGGGCGACGCGCCGAAGGCCTTGGCGAAGATCGACAAGCGCGGCGTGCCGGTGCGTTCGATCCTGGCTTCGGCTGCCGTTACGCTGATTGCCGTACTGCTGAACTACCTGATCCCGCACAGCGCGCTCGAGTTGCTGATGTCGCTGGTAGTGGCCACGCTGGTGATCAACTGGGCGATGATCAGCTACTCGCACTTCAAGTTCCGCCAACACATGAACAAAACCAAGCAGACGCCGCTGTTCAAGGCCTTTTGGTATCCGTATGGCAACTACATCTGCCTGGCGTTCGTGTTGTTCATCCTCGGCGTGATGCTGTTGATTCCGGGGATCCAGACATCCGTGTACGCGATTCCGGTGTGGCTCGTGTTCATGTGGGTCTGCTACGGCATCAAGAACAAGCGCAGTGCCCAGCGCACCTTGCAGGCTGCGACGGAGTAACTCCGCGAAAAAACAAAAAACCCGGCCATGTGCCGGGTTATTTGTTCTTGATGCTTTTGAAATCATCGTGCTGGCTTATTCCCATTTCAGGCGGTCGTGGTAAGCACATGCCGATCATGATTACCAAGGCTATCGATAAATCGTCACCGCTGTTAGCGAGCGCGCTGCATGAGTGTGAAGAAGTCGAGTGCGTCATAAATTTCTACCGTACTGGCGGGTGCAATGCAAATTGAGGCTGGCATAGCCATAACGGGAATGTCGGGAGGCGCTGGGGTTGTGCCAGGTGCGCTTTTAATAGCTCATGGGGGAAATAATATTGCCGAAAGCGCGGCTAATATTTACAACGGTCCCGATGCACCTAGTGCTCAGGGACCTATCCGGCAAGGATATAAAGTTCTCTTTAAGGATAGTTATAAAGGTAATGTGGCGTATTACACAACCGACTTGATTCTCTCGGGCTTTGGGGCGTTTAGGGTTGTGCGTAAGCCTGGTTCTGCGCAGCTATTTAGATTCGATCCAATGAGTCATGAAAAGGCCTATCGGCAAGCCGGAGCTCTGGCATTGTTATTTGAGGGGCTGGCGGATTCGATAACCTTGAATATGATCGCGGAGGAAGTACGGTTAAAGGAGGGTGTAGAAAAGTGATTTTAGCAAGCTTTAGTTATGTCCAGCCACGCATCCTTGGCAAATAGAAGCGCAAGCCCAATAGCGCAATAGGTATATACGTAGCTACATAGGCAATATCTAGGGAGCATTCCTCCAATGGGACTATTTCAGTAATTACCCAGACAACCGCGCCCGTGATTGGAATTGAGCAGCCTAGAACCAGTAAGGTAACCGCGATGTGGTATCTAATATTTTCAAAGTTCACTTTGGCTAATTCTGTCCATTAGGGGCTTAGGTTAGTATCATCACCGTTAGAAACAATGCAACTTCCACTGTGTAAATACGAAAACACTGTAAGAAAAGTCAGGGGCTTTCAAGGTTTCGCTTGTGCCCGTGATCATCTGCAATTCAGGACGTTATTCGCGGTATCCTGCACCCTCAAGAACCCGGACGCTTTTCCATGCTGGTGATTTCCAACAACGTGCATCTGCCGGATGCCGAGATCGAGTTGACGGCCATTCGCGCACAGGGTGCCGGTGGGCAGAACGTCAACAAGGTCTCCAGTGCGGTGCACCTGCGCTTTGACATTCCGGCCTCGTCCTTGCCTGAGTTCTACAAGGAGCGGTTGTTGGCGCTGCGCGACAGCCGGATCACCAGCGATGGCGTGTTGATCATCAAGGCCCAGCAATACCGGACGCAGGAGCAGAACCGTGCCGATGCGCTGGAACGTCTGGTCGAGTTGATCCAGAGCGCCACCAAGGTCGAAAAGAAACGCCGTCCGACCAAGCCGACCTTCGGTTCGAAAACCCGTCGGCTGGAATCCAAATCCAAGCGCGGCAACATCAAGGCCGGGCGCGGCAAAGTCGATTTCTAACGCATGTCCCGCGCTTCGCGTTGCTTCGGCGCCTGCCGGTACAAGTAAACGCTGAGCCCCAGGCCGCTGAGTGCGGCCAGTGCGGCGAACAGAAAGATCGAAGCAAAGCCGAAACCTGCCGCAATCGCAC
The DNA here is from genome assembly GCF_047784845.1 of Pseudomonas sp. NFX98. NCBI lineage: Bacteria > Pseudomonadati > Pseudomonadota > Gammaproteobacteria > Pseudomonadales > Pseudomonadaceae > Pseudomonas > Pseudomonas sp. NFX98. The sequence continues at coordinate 112,412 of NZ_JBLNNF010000020.1, forward strand.
CGGCCAACGGTCCGGTGATGCCCAGCGACAAATCGATGAACAGCGAGTAAGCACCGACCGCCGCGCCACGGCTGGAAGCTGGCACCAGATTGACTGCTTCCACTCCCAACGCCGGAAATACCAGCGAGAAACCGAAACCGCTCAACGCTGCGCCCGCCAGCGCCCAATGAGCATCCGGTGCCAGCCACAGCAGCAACAGGCCCAGGGTCTCCACCGACAGACAGACAATCGCTACGCGAAAACCGCCGAGACGATTGATCAGGTTGCCGAACAACAGACGCGCGCCGATGAAGCTGGCGCCGAACAGGCTCAGGCACAGCACCGCGTTATCCCAGTGCTGCGTGGCGTAATACAGGGTGATGAACGTGGCGATGGTGCCGAAACCGATGGAGCCCAAGGCCAGGCCGCAACCGTGGGGCAGCACGCGGCCGAGCACATGCATGAACGGCAGACGTTCACCGACAACAATCGGCGCGGCGGTTTTCGGCCAGGCCAACAGCAGGCCAAGCACCGCCAGCAGCACAATGCTCACGCCCATGCTCCACAAGCCCATTTGATTGACCAGCAGCACCCCCAGCGGTGCGCCGACCGCCAGTGCGCCGTAACTGGCGATGCCGTTCCACGAAATGACTTTGGCGGTGTTCGCCGCGCCGACGCGGCCAATGCCCCAGCCAATCGAACCCGAACCCACCAGGCTTTCCGCGCTGCCGAGTACCAGGCGACCGATCAACAGGCTGATCAGGCTGAGCATCGGCAAGCTTTGCGTCCATGCCGAAATCAACATGAATACGCCACTTAAACCGCAACCGGCGAGGCCGTACATGACCGCCAGTTTGCTGCCTTTGTTATCGATGATTTTCCCGGCATACGGGCGGCTCAGCAGGGTAGCCAGGTATTGCACGCTGATCACCAGACCTGCGATCACCGCGCCGAAACCCAGGTCGCTGTGGACGTAACCCGGCAATACGGCGAGGGGAATGCCGATGTTCAGGTAGCCGATGAAGGTAAAAAGGACGATGGAAACAACTTGCAGCGTGACCGCCAGGGGGCGCTGGTTTTCAGACATGGGTAAAGGTCCACGGCAAAGCAGGATAGATAGGCTGCTTATGATAGCGGTGCTGGCTGTCGTGGGTTGTGAAAAAGTAAAACTATTTGCCTGGTGGGGTCACTCGGGCTTGGCAGGCGCCACCAGCTGCGTGGTGACCAGAGCGGCCAAGGCATTTTCTTCAGTGCCAAAGCGGGCAAGCAATGCGGCCTGTTTTTCGGGGGAGAGGCGATTCCATATCTCGATCATTTTCTCGGCGGTGCCAATCAGGACGCTGGCCTGCGCTTCGCTGAATTCATCGGTCATGGGTAAAGGCTCTTTCAGGCAGTGTGGAAAGCGCATGTTAGCGCTTTCCACACGGTCTGTACGGCGGGTGTTTCAGTCTTCGCTGTCAGCCTTGCGGCTGTCAGGTGCTTCTTTCGGCTCGGGCTGTTGGGCACCGGCTTGTTGCGTGGTCGTCTGCTCAGGTACGTGCAGGCTTGGGAAGGGGAGATTAGGAATCTCGTGCATGGTTGCGCTCCTCGCTAAGTCTGTTGATAGATCTGGTAGATCCGCGCTTTCAAAAAAGCCTCGGCAGGATACAGCACTGAAAATGACAAACAGACTTTTATATCCATTTGTTTCGACGGACGGGGTTGTATAGACAGATCGGTAGGAGAGACACCACAAAACAAATGTGGGAGCGAGCTTGCTCGCGATGGCGGCCAGACAGCCAACAGAAATGTTGAATGTTATGGCCTCATCGCGAGCAAGCTCGCTCCCACAGTTTTGGTGTTGTTACTTGCAGACGCTGGCAATCGCCTCGGCCAACAAATCCAGGCGCGTGGCATCAATCCCCGCCACGTTGGCCCGACCCGAATTAACCATGTACACGCTGTGATGATCACGCAGTTTTTTCACTTGCTCAGGCGTCAACCCGGTGTAGGAAAACATCCCGCGCTGCACACCAATGTGCGCAAAGCGCTCGCGTAAACCGTGTGGTTCTAGGGCTTCCACCAGACCACTGCGCAATTGGGCGATACGTAGGCGCATCGCTTCCACTTCGTCGCGCCAGAGATTTTTCAACTCTGGATCGCCAAGGATGGTCGCCACCACGGCGGCGCCATGATCCGGCGGAGTCGACCACAGATTGCGGGCGATGTTGGCCAGTTGGCTGCGGATGTCGGTGAGCTTGTCAGCGGTTTTCGCGCAGACAATCAGCGCACCGGTGCGGTCGCGGTACAGGCCGAAGTTCTTCGAGCAGGAGCTGGTGATCAGCACTTCCGGCAACTCGGCGGCGAACAACCGGGTCGACCACGCATCCTGTTCCAGGCCATCGCCGAAACCTTGATACGCGAAGTCGATCAGCGGCAGCAGTTCGCGCTTGCGCACCACGTCCAGCACTCGGCGCCAATCGTCATGGGACAGGTCGAAACCGGTCGGGTTGTGGCAGCAGGCGTGCAGCAACACGACATCACCCTTGGGCGCTTCACTGAGCACCGCCAGCATGGCGTCGACATCGAGGCGGTTGTCGTTGCCCACGTACGGGTAGTGACTGACCTTGACTTTGGCTGCCGCGAAAATACTTTCGTGGATTGGCCAGGTCGGGTTGCTCAACCACACGCCATGGCCCGGCAGGCATTGGGCGATGAAGTCCGCGCTCAAGCGCAGCGCCCCCGTGCCGCCCGGTGTCTGGGTGGCGCCGGCGCGTTGTTCGGCGATCAGTTTCGAGTCGGCGCCAAGCACCAGCTCATTGATCGCTTTGCCGAACGCCGGCTCGCCGTGACCGCCGATGTAGGTCTTGGTGGTTTGACGCTCCACCAGACGCGCTTCGGCGAGTTTCACCGACTGCGGAATCGGCGTCAGGCCTTGAGCGTCTTTGTAGACACCCACGCCGAGGTCGAATTTGCGCGGGTTCGGGTCCTGCGCATAGGCCTCCATCAGGCCGAGAATCGGATCGCCGGGGACACGGCCGATGGCGTCGAAATGCATTACTTGCGGCCCTCGGCGTCTTTGGCTACTTCGTCAGTGCGCGCGGCCATGATGAAGTCGTTGCGGTGCAGGCCTTTGATCGAGTGGCTCCACCAGGTCACGGTAACTTTGCCCCACTCGGTCAGCAGGCCAGGGTGGTGACCTTCGGCCTCGGAGATTTCACCGACGGCGTTGGTGAACGCCAGGGCGTGCTTGAAATTCTTGAACAGGAAGACTTTTTCCAGCTGCATGATGCCGTCGCGAACTTCGATGTTCCAGTCCGGGATCTGTTTGATCAGGATCGGCAGTTCTTCGTCGCTGACTTGTGGGGCATCGGCGCGGCAGGCTTCGCAATGGGCTTGGGTAAGTGCGGTCATGATGTGTTCCTGAAATCGAATGTTGGGAAATCGGCCGTCAGTAGCACACCACGCTAATGCATGGCGTGGGTTTGCGACAGGCTCACTTGATTCTAAAAGCTGCGGATCACGCGGCTTTTGGTTTGGGCGGAAATTTCGGTGCGTGCAGACCCATCTGCATCGCTTGCTTGACCATGCCCATGATGTCTTCGTGGGCGAGGTCGAACAGGCGCTTGAGGTTCGGCAGTACGAAATAAAGTGGTTGCAGAATGTCGATGCGGTAAGGCGTGCGCATGCATTCCAGTGGATCAAACGCCTGATGCTCAGGCTCGTCCGACAGGCAGTACACGGTTTCTTTCGGCGAGGACAGGATGCCGCCGCCGTAGATGCGCTGGCCTTGCGGGGTGTCGACCAGGCCGAACTCGATGGTCATCCAGTACAGGCGCGCCAGATACACGCGTTCTTCCTTCGTCGCTTGCAGGCCGAGTTTGCCGTAGGTGTGGGTAAATTCGGCAAACCAAGGGTTGGTCAGCAGCGGACAGTGGCCAAAAATCTCGTGGAAAATGTCCGGCTCTTGCAGGTAATCCAGCTCTTCGCGGGTACGAATAAAGGTAGCCACCGGAAACTGCTTGCTGGCGAGCAATTCGAAAAAGGTCTGGAAGGGGATCAGCGCAGGAACACGGGCGACCTGCCAACCGGTGGTTTCACCGAGGACCTTGTTGATCTCGCCCAGTTGCGGAATGCGGTCGTGGGGCAGACCGAGTTTTTCGATACCGTCCAGATATTCCTGGCACGCACGCCCTTCGATCACTTTCAGTTGGCGAGTGATCAGCGTGTTCCACACCGCGTGTTCTTCAGCGGTGTAGTCGATAAAACCTTGCGCATCGGGCTCGCGAGCCACGTATTGCGTCTGCTTCATGCTGCTCTCCTGCTAGGGGATTCGTTCTTGTTATGTGCTGCTATGGACCCAGAAATAACCCATGAATTGCGCAATGGCAGCAGGTGATCCGTGCTCCGCGTAGGAAAATTCTCCAATAATCGTAAAGTTTCCGTTACGTTTTTGCCGTTGTCGCGCAGATGTTGAGATTGGCGGGTGGGAAATGCGCTCCACCTGTCACATAATCTTGACGACTATCTGATCGTTTCAGCAGAAATTTCTCTGCGGCGAGCCTCATTCACCACTGTTCGGGCCTTTATATGCGTATCAAAGTCCACTGCCAGAACCGCATCGGCATCCTGCGCGACATTCTCAATCTGTTGGTGGAGTACGGCATCAATGTCGCTCGCGGTGAGGTGGGCGGTGAGCATGGCAATGCGATCTATCTGCACTGTCCTAACCTGATCAACATTCAGTTCCAGGCGCTGCGTCCGAAATTCGAGGCGATTGCCGGGGTCTTCGGTGTCAAGCGCGTAGGCCTGATGCCCAGCGAGCGTCGGCACATGGAGCTCAATGCGTTGCTCGGTGCCCTGGAATTTCCGGTGTTGTCGATTGATATGGGCGGTTCCATCGTGGCGGCCAACCGTGCGGCGGCGCAGTTACTCGGTGTGCGAGTCGACGAGGTGCCGGGGATTCCGTTGTCGCGCTATGCCGAAGATTTCGATTTGCCGGAACTGGTGCGCGCCAACAAATCGCGGATCAACGGGTTGCGGGTCAAGGTCAAGGGCGATGTGTTCCTGGCCGACATCGCGCCGCTGCAATCGGAGCACGACGACAGCGAAGCGATGGCCGGTGCCGTGCTGACGCTGCACCGCGCCGACCGGGTCGGCGAGCGCATCTATAACGTGCGCAAGCAGGAGTTGCGTGGCTTCGACAGCATCTTCCAAAGCTCGAAAGTGATGGCGGCGGTGGTGCGCGAAGCCCGGCGCATGGCGCCACTCGATGCGCCGCTATTAATAGAAGGCGAAACCGGCACCGGCAAAGAGTTGTTGGCGCGCGCCTGTCATCTGGCCAGCCCGCGTGGGCAATCGCCGCTGATGGCGCTCAATTGTGCCGGCCTGCCAGAGTCCATGGCCGAGACCGAGTTGTTCGGCTACGGCCCGGGCGCCTTTGAAGGGGCGCGGGCCGAGGGCAAACTCGGGCTGCTGGAATTGACGGCGGGCGGTACGCTGTTTCTCGATGGCGTCGGGGAAATGAGCCCACGCTTGCAGGTGAAGTTGCTGCGTTTTCTGCAGGACGGTTGCTTCCGTCGCGTAGGCAGCGATGAAGAGGTCTACCTCGATGTGCGGGTGATCTGCGCGACTCAGGTCGACCTTTCCGAATTGTGCGCGCGCGGCGAGTTTCGTCAGGATCTGTATCACCGCTTGAACGTGCTATCGCTGCACATCCCGCCGCTGCGCGAATGTCTCGACGGTTTGCCGCCGTTGGTGGAGCACTTCCTCGATCAGGCCAGTCGGCAGATCGGTTGCCCGCTGCCGAAACTGGCCCCGGCGGCCATGGACCGGCTCAGTCACTATCATTGGCCGGGAAACGTCCGGCAGTTGGAAAACGTGCTGTTCCAGGCGGTTTCCTTGTGCGATGGCGGCACGGTCAAGGCCGAGCACATTCGCTTGCCGGACTATGGCGTGCGTCAGCCGCTTGGCGACTTTTCGCTGGAGGGCGGGCTGGACGAGATTGTCGGGCGCTTCGAGAAAGCCGTGCTGGAGCGTTTGTATTCCGAGCATCCGAGCAGTCGGCAACTGGGCAAGCGGTTGGGGGTTTCGCATACCACCATTGCCAACAAGTTGCGGGATTATGAGGTGGGCAAAGACATTTCCTGAAGATCAAAGATCGCAGCCTTCGGCAGCTCCTACAGGTTGAACACCTATGCCCTGTAGGAGCTGCCGAAGGCTGCGATCTTTTGATCCGTTGCCGCGAAGCGGCATAACACCGCCGGTTTTTCGTCTTCACTACTTTCCAAATTTCCCCGCACCACTCCTCAAGCCCTTTGTTTACCGGCCCCCGCGCCGCCAAAAACAAGTTGGTCTGCAAATTGCTTATGCCTCGTCAGTACAGCAGTGGGCGGCAAACGTCCGGCAGGCAGAGGAAAGATTGTGGACAAGTACCTTTATGTGGCAATGACCGGCGCCAGCCAGAATGCACTGGCGCAAAAGGCTCATGCCAACAACCTCGCGAACATCTCCACCAACGGCTTCCAGAAAGACCTGGAGCAGGCGCGTTCGATGCCGGTGTTCGGCGACAGCTTTCCGGCGCGTGCGTTTGCCATGTCCGAACGCCCGGCCACCGACTTCTCTCCTGGCTCGCTGGTAGAAACCGGTCGCGATCTCGATGTCGCCGTGCAGGGCAATGGCTGGCTGGCGGTGCAGAATCCCGATGGCGGCGAAAGCTATGTGCGCACCGGCAGCCTGGTGGTTGATGCATTGGGCGTATTGCGCGCCGGCAACGGCATGCCGGTGATCGGCAACGGCGGCCCGATCGCCGTGCCGCCCGAGCAGCAGATCGAAGTCGGTGAAGACGGCACCATCAGCATTCGTGCGATGGGCGAAGGTCCTCGCGTGATGGCGGAAGTCGACCGCATCAAGCTGGTCAATCCGGACATCAAGAACATGACCAAGGGCCTGGACGGTTCGATCCACACCAAGGACGGCCAACCGGCGCAAGCCGATGCCAACGTCAAACTGGTGTCCGGCTTCCTTGAGTCGAGCAACGTCAACGCCGTGGACGAGATGACCTCGGTGCTGGCCTTGTCGAAGCAGTTCGAGCTGCACATCAAGATGATGAACACCGCCAAAGAAGACGACCAGGCCATGGCTCGGGTCTTGCAGATCAGCTAATTATCAGAACGTCGCGCCGTAAAACAGGCGCACGAGGAGAATCGAATGCTTCCGGCTCTATGGGTTGCCAAAACCGGTCTGTCCGCCCAGGACACCAACCTGACCACCATTTCCAACAACCTGGCCAACGTGTCGACCACGGGTTTCAAACGTGACCGTGCCGAGTTCCAGGACCTGCTCTACCAGATCAAACGCCAGCCAGGCGCCCAGTCGACCCAGGACAGCGAACTGCCGTCGGGCCTGCAATTGGGTACTGGTGTGCGCATTGTCGGCACCCAGAAAAACTTCAACGCCGGCAGCCTGCAAACCACCGAGCAGCCGCTGGACATGGCCATCGACGGTCGCGGTTTCTTCCAGATCCTGCAACCGGACGGCACCACGTCCTACACCCGTGACGGTACTTTCCACCTGGACTCCAACGGCCAGATCGTCAACGCCAGCGGCTTCGCCCTGGAACCGGCGATTGTCATCCCGAACGACGCCCAGACCTTCACCGTCGGCAAGGACGGCACCGTGTCGATCACCGTGGCCGGCAACCCGGCTTCCCAGGTGATCGGCAACCTGCAAACCGCCGACTTCATCAACCCGGCCGGCCTGCAAGCGGTGGGTAACAACCTGTTCCTGGAAACCGCCGCCAGTGGTGCGCCGCAAGTCGGCACCCCGGGCCTGGCCGGTTTCGGTACCACGCTGCAGAACACCCTGGAAACGTCCAACGTCAGCACCGTTGAAGAGATGGTCAACATGATCACCACTCAGCGCGCCTACGAGATGAACTCCAAGGTGATCTCCACCGCCGACCAGATGCTCTCGTTCGTAACGCAGAATCTGTAATCAAGTCTATGAGGCGGCCATGCGGTCGCCTGCAACACCGTGAGGTAAGGGTCATGAATCGCTTCGTTTCTGTTCTGGCATTGAGTGGGATCACCGTGCTCGCCGGCTGTGTCGGTCCGACACCCAAGCCCAATGATCCTTACTACGCCCCGGTGTTGCCGCGCACGCCGCTGCCGGCTGCCGCGAATAACGGTTCGATTTATCAGGCTGGTTTCGAGCAGAACCTCTATGGCGACCGCAAGGCGTTCCGGGTCGGTGACATCATTACCATCACCCTGAACGAGAAGACCCAGGCGAGCAAAAACGCCAACTCGCAAATCGGCAAGAACAGCAAGGCCAGCATCGGTCTGAGCTCGCTGTTCGGCTCTACCCCGAACACCAACAACCCGTTTGGCAGTGGCGACCTGAGTCTGGACGCGAGCTATGAAGGCGACCGCGCGACCAAGGGTGACAGCAAGGCAGCGCAGGGCAACACCCTGACCGGCTCGATCACCGTGACCGTGGCCGACGTGTTGCCCAACGGCATCATCGCGGTACGTGGCGAGAAGTGGATGACGCTCAACACCGGCGACGAGCTGGTGCGGATTGCCGGGCTGGTTCGCGCCGACGATATCTCGACCGATAACACTGTGTCGTCGACCCGTGTCGCCGATGCGCGCATCACCTACTCGGGCACCGGTTCGTTTGCCGATGCGAGTCAGCCAGGCTGGTTCGATCGTTTCTTCCTCAGCCCGCTGTTCCCTTTCTAGGTGGTCACGTTGAACTTAAAGCACCTCATGGTGGCCGCCCTGATGCTGTCGGCAGCCTTCAACGTTCAAGCCGAGCGCCTGAAGGACATCGCCAGCATTTCCGGCGTGCGCTCCAACCAATTGATCGGTTACGGCCTGGTGGTCGGGCTTAACGGCACTGGCGACCAGACGACGCAAACCCCGTTCACCCTGCAGACCTTCAACAACATGCTCTCGCAGTTCGGCATCAAGGTGCCGCCGGGTTCGGGCAACGTGCAGTTGAAGAACGTCGCGGCGGTGTCGATCAGTGCCGATCTGCCAGCGTTCGCCAAGCCGGGTCAGCAGGTCGACATCACCGTTTCGTCCATCGGTAACTCCAAGAGCCTGCGCGGCGGTACGCTGCTGCTGACGCCGCTCAAGGGTATTGACGGCAACGTGTACGCCGTCGCCCAGGGCAACCTGGTGGTCGGCGGTTTCGATGCCGAAGGTCGCGACGGTTCGAAGATCACCGTCAACGTTCCGTCGGCCGGTCGCATCCCTGGCGGTGCGTCGGTTGAACGAGCGGTGCCGAGTGGATTCAACCAGGGCAACAGCCTGACGCTGAATCTCAACCGCTCCGATTTCACCACCGCCAAGCGCATCGTCGACAAGATCAACGACATGCTCGGCCCTGGTGTGGCGCAGGCCATTGATGGCGGTTCGATTCGCGTCACCGCGCCGCTCGATCCGAGTCAGCGTGTCGACTACCTGTCGATCCTCGAAAACCTCGAAATCGATCCGGGTCAGGCAGTGGCGAAAGTCATCATCAACTCGCGCACCGGCACCATCGTGATCGGCCAGAACGTCAAGGTTTCCCCAGCCGCCGTTACGCACGGCAGCCTGACCGTTACCATCACCGAAGACCCGATCGTCAGCCAGCCCGGCCCTCTGTCCAATGGTCAGACCGCAGTCGTGCCGCGCTCGCGGGTTAATGCGGAACAGGAAGCCAAGCCAATGTTCAAGTTCGGCCCGGGCACCACCCTCGACGAAATTGTCCGTGCGGTGAACCAGGTCGGCGCGGCACCGGGTGACTTGATGGCCATCCTCGAAGCACTGAAACAGGCCGGCGCCTTGCAAGCCGACCTGATCGTGATTTAAGGGCGGCGATCATATGGACATGTTCAAGAGTGGTCGGGTCAGCAGCAGCGATTCAGGTGCGTTCTCCGACCTGAACCGGCTGAACCAGCTCAAGGTCGGCGACAAGAACAGCGATGCGAACATGCGCAAGGTTGCGCAGGAATTCGAATCGCTGTTCCTCGGCGAGATGCTCAAGTCCATGCGCTCGGCCACCGAAGCGCTGGGCAAGGACAATCCGCTCAACACCGCAGAAGCCAAGCAATACCAGGAAATGTACGACCAGCAGTTGGCCGTTTCCATGTCCCGCGAGGGCGGTGGCATTGGCCTGGCCGACGTGCTGATGCGCCAGATGTCGAAGAACAAACCGCTGGCGCCGGGTGAAGCGGCAACGTTGTCCGCCGCCAAGCAGAAGGCCGCGAAAGCCGCTGCGCAAACACCAATTGCGGCGGGCACGGTGGCGATCAATGGGCCGCTGTCACGGGTCAATGGCGAGCGTCCGTTGTGGGCTTCGCGTTCGGTCAAGGCACCGACAGGCGAGGGCGCGCATCACAATGACATGGCGCTGATCAATCAGCGGCGCCTGGCATTGCCGCCGAAACTGGCCGATCGTTTGCTGGCAGGCCTGGTGCCTTCCGCCACGACGACCGCTGCGGCGGTCAACAAGACTCAACTGCCGGAGCGCGTAACAACCAGCGGTGCCGGGCCTTTGTACAACGGCGACTGGCTGGCGAATGCGCAAGCTGCGTCGAACGGATCGATGCAAATCCATGGTCGCGCCATCGCACAAATTCCTTTGGCACCGGCGAAGAAAGCCTTCAGTTCCGCCGACGAATTCGTCAACACCATGCTGCCCATGGCCAAGGAAGCGGCCGATCGCATTGGCGTCGACCCGCGCTACCTGGTGGCCCAGGCCGCACTGGAAACCGGATGGGGCAAGTCGGTCATGCGCGCGCAGGATGGCAGCAGCAGCCACAACTTGTTCGGCATCAAGGCCAGTAGTAACTGGCAAGGCAATTCGGCGCGTGCGATCACCAGCGAATTCAGGAATGGCGAGATGGTCAAGGAAACGGCCGAGTTCCGTTCCTACGACTCTTACAAGGACAGTTTCCATGACCTTGTTACTTTGCTGCAGACCAATAATCGCTATCAAGATGTGCTGAAGTCGGCCGATAACCCAGAACAGTTTGTACGCGAGTTGCAGAAGGCCGGTTATGCAACCGACCCGGACTACGCAAGCAAGATTTCGCAGATAGCCAAGCAGATGACGAGTTACCAGAACTACGCTGCGGCGGGCGTTTCCACCACGCCTTTATAGGCACTAAGGATCAAGGTCTGAACCATGAGTTTACTCAACATCGGAATGTCGGGTTTGTCCGCTAGCCACGCATCGTTGGTGACTACCGGTAATAACATTTCCAACGTCGATACCGTCGGGTACTCGCGCCAGCAAACTGTACAGAACAGCAAGAATTCTATTCAGTATGGCAATGTGTTCATCGGCACCGGCACCACGCTGGCCGACGTGCGTCGGGTGTACAACAGCTACCTCGATGCACAGTTGCAGACCACCACTTCGCTCAACAGCGATGCGCAGGCCTATCTGGGGCAGGCCACCCAGGTCGACAAGTTGCTGTCCGACAGCGGCACCGGTGTGACCAAGACCCTGCAATCGTTCTTCGCGTCGTTGCAAACCCTGGCTGGCAACTCCAACGACAACGCTGCACGCCAGGCATTGCTGACCAATGCCCAGGGTTTGAGCAGTCGCTTCAACTCGATCTCGCAGCAGCTGTCGCAGCAAAATACCTACATCAACGACCAGTTGGGTTCGATGGCCGATCAGGTCAACAAGCTGGCGTCGACCGTGGCGGCGTACAACAAGAAGATCGCTGAAGTCAGCGGCTCTGGCGGTACACCCAACGAACTGCTGGACCAGCGCAACGAAACCATTCGCCAGCTCAACGAGCTGGTCGGCACGCAGGTGACCGAGACCGAGGGGCGAATAGATATCTACCTGGGCAGTGGCCAGCCGCTGGTGGTCGGCGACGTCGTCAACAAATTGCGTGTGGCGCCGGACCCTGCCGATCCGACCCGTTCCTCGATCATCATGGATCGCAACGGCTCTTCAGTCGACATCACCAGCGTGATGAGCGGTGGCGAGATGGGCGGCCTGGTGCGTTATCGCAACGAAGTGCTTGCACCGGCGGTCAATGGCCTGGGTCGCATCGCCATGGTCGTCGCCGATCAGGTCAACAAGCAGTTGGGCCAGGGCCTGGATCAGAACGGCAACTTCGGCGCGGCGCTGTTCAACAACATCAACAGCTTGAAAGCCATCAGCGAGCGCAGCATCGCCAACGCTGGCAACAACCCGGCATCCGGCAACCTGAACGTCACCATCAAGGACACCAGCAAGCTGGCGGCCAGTGATTATCAGGTAACCATCACGGCGACGGGATATAACGTGCGTCGCCTGTCGGATAACACCGACATGGGCAACTTTGCATTCGCTACACCGCCTGCCGCTGATCCGGTCATCGACGGCTTCAGCCTGAGCATCAATTCGGGCACCGTGGCCGCCGGCGATTCGTTCAAGATTACCCCGACCCGTGGCTCCGCCGCCGACATGACCACGGTCATGACCGACACCAAGACCCTGGCCACGTCCGCTCCGCTGACGTCCACCAAGGCCTCGGGCAATGACGGCACCGGCGATGTCAGCCAACCGAAACTGAGCACGCTCCTGGACATCTACGACCCGGTCCAGCGTCTGGAAGTGCAGACAGCGGTCAAGGCTGCGATGCCGGTTCGCATGTTGATGACCAGCGCCACCGCCTATGAAGTGTTCGACTCCAAGGGTGTGAGCATCGGCACCGGCAGCATCGTGCCGGGCCAGAACAACGACCTGAACATCGCCGTGCCTTACACCGATGCCGGTGGCAACGCCAAAACCTTCAACGTGGCAATGACCGTCAGCGGCAGCCCTGCTTCCGGTGACAGTTTCAATATTTCCATGACGGCGGCCGACAGCACCGACAACCGCAATGCCCAGTCGCTGCTCGCGCTGCAAACCAAGGCTACTATCGGCGCCAGCGCCACCAGCCCGGGCGTGAGTTTTACCGAAGCCTATGGTGGTCTGGTAACGACTGTTGGTTCTCTGACCAAGCAAGCTCAGTTGGATGGCACGGCCACCGATACCATCCTGACCGGTGCGCGCAATGCCCGTGACTCGCTGTCGGGCGTCGACCTCGATGAAGAGGCGGGCAACCTGACCAAGTACCAGCAGTACTACACGGCCTCTTCGCAGATCATCAAGACTGCGCAGGAAATTTTCAGCACTCTGATCAATGCCCTTTAAGGAGCCGTAGAACATGCGCATTTCTACAGCACAGTATTACGCCACGACGGCTGCCAACTATTCTCGCAACCTCAACAATGTGATGAAGACCGCCGAACAGGCCAGCAGCGGCGTGAAGCTCGAGACCGCGGCGGACGATCCTGTTGGTGCGGCCCGTCTGCTGCAACTCGAACAGCAAAAAGCCATGTTGGGTCAGTACACCACCAACATCAGCGCGTTGAACACGGCGCAGGCGCAAGAAGAAAGCGTGCTGGACAGCATCAACAACGTGCTGCAGAAAGTCAGCGAGTTGGCGATCCGCGCCGGTGGCGGTTCGTTGAACGACGATGACCGAAAATCCATCGCCGCCGAACTCAAGCAGTCCGAAGAGCAATTGCTGAGCCTGATGAACAGCAAGGACGCCAACGGCAAGTTCATCTTTTCCGGTGCGAGCAACAACACTCAGCCGTTCGTGCGCAACAGCGACGGCACCTACAGCTATCAGGGCGACCAGACCCAGCTGGAACTGAAGATCGGCGATTCGATGTCGCTGGGCCTGAACGATACCGGTTGGGACGTTTTCCAGCAGGCGATCAACGCTGCCCGCAGCACCACCACCATGACTGCACCGGCCGTCAATGACGGCCGTGTGGACTTGTCCCCAGGGCTGGTCAGTTCCGGTCCGGCGTTCGATGCGAGCTTCCGCAACGGCCAGCCTTACACCATGGCGTTCACCAGCAGTACCCAGTTTGTGATTACCGATGCACTGGGCAATGACGTGACTGCCGAAGCGACTGGCGGTGGCAAGTTTGACCCGAATACCAAGGGCGGCTCCGACGTCACTTTCCGCGGTGTGACCTTCAAGCTGGATATCACTTTCCAGCCGGGCGACACCCCGGCTGACTCGGCATCCGCTGATGCGGTGATCGCCGGTCACAGCTTCCAGTTAGCGGCCAAGCCAGACAGCTTTGTCGCCAACCGCGCCCCGGGCAACGCCTCGACGGCGATCATTTCCCAGACGACGGTAACCAACGCTGCCGACTACAAGAGCTTTTTCCCTGAAGGCGGCGCGGTCCTGAAGTTCACCGGTCCCGGCACCTTCGAGCTGTACACCCGCCCATTGACCAGCACCAGCACCCCGGTCACCACCGGGACTGTGGTGGCTGGCGTGGCAACGGCGGCCGGTGTCAGCTTTACCTTGGGCGGTACGCCACCGACTCCGGCTGCAGGTGATCAGTTCGACATCGCGGTCAATACCCATCAGACCCAGAACGTGCTCGATACCATCAGCCAGCTGCGTTCGGCGCTCGACTCGCCGACCCAAGGCAACCCAGCCGCCCAGCGTTTCCTGGAAGACACGGTTGCGTCCGCCATTGCCAACCTGAACAACTCCAAGAACCAGGTCGACCTGGCGCGCGGAGCGATCGGTGCGCGGGGCAACGTGATGGATATGCAGGCAGAGCAGAACACGAGCTCCGGCCTGATCAACGAATCGACCGGCAACGGAATCAAGAACACCGACCCGGCGGACGTGCTGACGCGCCTGACCTTGCAGCAGACCATGCTGCAGGCTGCGCAACTGGCGTTCGCCAAGGTTTCCCAGTTGAGCCTGTTCAACAAGCTTTGAGTCGGTCTTGACCGCTCGCGGCCAGCCCCTTTCATAGGGGGCTGGCTTTTTTTTTGCTTTTTTTTTAATGATGCACGGTGGGGTGGGGCGGGGATCCGGACCACAAAATCAAATAAAGCAGCGATCTCTGAGTGACCCGTCAGTCAAAACGCGCATCTTCACTGTATCCTGTCTGCGGGCGGTGAAGGTGGCGGGCTGTTCAAGGTGTTTCTTGATTCCCGACGTTGCCTCTTCTGGGGCCGGGCCCCGACTGTAGACGCCCTCGATTCAGCGAGCGGCGATGTTCAGCTGTTTATTATTGGGAAGCCATAATGATTGGCATAAAAAATATAGCGAGTTACGTGCCGACAGCCGGGGTTGATAACTACGCCCAGGGTGCAAAGTTCGACAAGGACGAAACCTTTATCCTTGGCAAGATCGGCTCGGCATTTTTGCCGCGCATGGATGCCGATCAGGAAACTTCCGATCTGTGTGTCGAAGCCGCCAATGCGCTGTTCGCCGCCAGTCCTGAACTCAAGCGTGAAGCCATCGATTGCCTGATCGTCGTCACCCAGAACGGTGACGAAGAAGGATTGCCGCACACCGCCGCAATCGTTCAGGACAAATTGGGCCTGCCGACCCACGTCGCCGCTTTCGATATTTCCCTGGGCTGTTCCGGCTATGTGTACGGCATCTATGCGATCAAGGGGTTCATGGAAGCGGCAGGGCTGAAAAACGGCCTGCTGATCACCGCCGACCCGTATTCGAAGATCGTCGACCCTGAAGACCGCAACACCACCATGCTGTTTGGCGATGCTGCCACCGCCACCTGGATGGGTGAAAACGCGGTGTGGCAACTGGGCAAGTCGAAGTTCGGCACCGATGGTTCCGGCGCGCCGCACCTGAAAGTCACTGACGGTGTGTTCTTCATGAATGGCCGTCAGGTCTTCAACTTTGCACTGTTGAAAGTCCCGGCGCATTTGCATGAGCTGCTGGACGAGTCGAATCTGCAAGCTGGCGATATCGATGCCTTCTGCATTCACCAGGGCAGTGCGGCCATCGTCGATGCGGTGGCGCGCCGCTTTGAAGAAGGTGAACCGGAGAAGTTCGTCAAGGACATGCTCGAAACAGGCAACACGGTTTCATCGAGCATTCCGCTGCTGCTGCAGAACCACGTGTTCGATTCCAAATGGACCCGTGTCGCCATCAGCGGCTTTGGCGTAGGCTTGTCGTGGGGTTCGGCAATTCTCTATCGCGGTTGATCGATCCGATATCTGCTGCAATAAAAACGCCCGGAAATAAATCTCCGGGCGTTTTGCCATTTTCTGGCGCCGATTTTCTGTCTCTAAAGCCTTGAAAATAAAGGGCTGGCAAGCTGCCACTAAAAAATTCGAAAAAACCCCTCAAGCAAAGCCACCTCACGACGATAACTATTACGTAGGTTCTCTAGGCCAAACCCGACGGATGTCAGGGCCGGAAGCCGAAGTATCCATCCAACGAGGATTTCGTCATGGCTTTAACAGTAAACACCAACATTGCATCGCTGAACGTTCAAAAGAACCTGACCCGTTCGTCCGACGCTCTGCAAACTTCGATGCAACGCCTGTCTTCCGGCCTGCGTATCAACAGCGCTAAAGATGACGCTGCTGGCCTGCAAATCTCCAACCGTCTGACCAGCCAGATCAACGGCCTGCAAACCGCTATCAAGAACGCCGGTGACGGTATCTCCATCGCGCAAACTGCTGAAGGCGCGATGCAAGAATCCACCAACATCCTGCAGAAAATGCGTACCCTGGCTCTGGCTTCCGCGAACGGCTCGCCAAGCGCTGAAGACCGTAAGTCGAACAACGCTGAATACTCGGCTCTGACCGCTGAATTGACCCGTATCGCTACCACCACTACCTTCGGTGGTCGTAACCTGCTGGACGGTGGTTTCGGTACTACCGCTTTCCAGGTCGGCGCCAACGCCAACCAGACCATCAACATGACTCTGGGCGACGTATCGGCTAACAACATCGGCTCCCAGCAGCTGAAATCCGTGGCCATCCCGCCTTCGCTGGCTGGTGTTACCGGTGGTGCAATCGCTATTACCGGTGGCGGCCAAACCGCTAGCATCACCACCGTTACTGGCCAGTCTGCCAAAGCTACCGCTGCTCAAATGAACGGCGCCATCGGCGGCCTGTCGGCTACTGCCAGCACTGAAGCCAAGTTCACTGTTAACACTGCAGCGATCACTGGTGCACTGCCAGGTACTGCGAACTTCACCATCAAGGTAGGTTCGGGTACTGCGGTCAACATCGTTGGTGTAACCGACACTGCTGGCCTGGCTGACCAACTGAAGTCCAACGCCGCCAAACTGGGCATCAGCGTTAACTTCAACGCCACCACCAGCAACCTGGAAATCAAATCCGACACCGGTGAGAACATCATCCTGAACGGTGGTGACGCCAGCGCAATCGCCGGTATCTCGATCGCTGCCAAAGACGGTGCTGGCACCTACGGCACTGCTGTTGCCGCTGCTGCAACTGCAGTCCAGGTGACTGGTGCAGTTTCCCTGAACTCCACCAACAGCTACTCGCTGAACGGCGCTGGTGCAACTGGCCTGTTCGTTGCCGCCGGTACTACCGTCAGCTCGGCTAAGACCGTTGTCAGCAACACCGACGTGACCACCGCCACCAACGCGCAAAACGCTGTTGACGTGATCACCCAGGCAATCGCCAACATCGACTCCCAGCGTGCTGACCTCGGTGCTGTACAAAACCGTTTCGACAGCACCGTGGCCAACCTGCGCAGCATCTCGGACAACTCCACTGCTGCTCGTGGCGTGATCCAGGACGTCGACTTCGCGTCGGAAACTGCTCAGCTGACCAAGCAACAAACCCTGCAACAGGCTTCCACTGCGATCCTGTCCCAGGCTAACCAGCTGCCATCCGCTGTACTGAAGCTGCTTCAGTAATTCCAGCGCTTGGTGACTGACGGAAGGGCGCGTTTACGTGCCCTTTCGTCTTTTCCGTGATGAGGAGATTTAGCATGGACATGAGCGTTAAGTTGAACTTGTCTTATCCGGCCGTTGCTCCTCAGAGTGCAGCGCCGAATGCCCCCGTCAAACAGGATCAGCCTAAGGTTGAAGCCGTTGCGTCATCGGGCTCCGAGCCCAAGCGCGACGACCTGGAGAAGGCCGTTACCGATATTCAGGAATTTGTTCAGGCTGCCCAGCGCAAACTGGATTTTTCCATTGATGATTCTTCCGGCCGGGTCGTGGTCAAGGTTATCGCCACCGAAACCGGTGACGTGATTCGCCAGATCCCTTCGGAAACCGCACTGAAACTGGCACAAAGCCTGTCGGACGCCAGTAGTTTGTTGTTTGACGACAAAGTCTGAACTGGCATGAATTTTGTTGCTGTCGCTGATTAAGATGCACTTAGTCAAGATGTCGGCAGCCACTGGATAAGGAGAGAGATGATGGCGGGTACAACGGTTAGCGGTATTGGTTCGAACATCGATACCCAGTCGATCGTGAAGTCTTTGGTGGACGCGGAACGCGCGCCCAAGCAAACGCAGATCAACAATCAGACGCTGAAAGCAACCACCTCGCTGTCGTCCATCGGCAAAATCCAGGCAGCGCTGGACGCCTTCCGCAGCGCACTGGACAACATGAAAACCGCCTCCAGCTTCAGTGGCTTGAGCGGTACTTCTTCCGATGAAAAGGTCGCCACTGTGACTACCGGTAACGGTGCAGCGGCGGGTAGTTTCTCGCTGTTGGTCACCAAGCTGGCAACCGCCTCGAAGATTTCCACCCAGGTTTACGCGGGCGGTGCGTCTTCGGTGGTCAACGCCGGTTCCGTGCCCACCACGCTGAGCATCAAGCAGGGCAGCGACACGTTCGACGTCAGCATTCCTGCGGGCGCGACCTTGCAGCAAGTGCGCGACTCGATCAACTCGCAGTACGCCAACAAAGGGCTGAGCGCCAACATCCTGACCGACGCTAGCGGCTCTCGCATGGTGTTGACCTCGACCACGACCGGTGTTGGTACGGATCTGACGTTGTCGGGCAACTCGGGCCTGCAAACGGGTGTCACCGTCCTGGCTCCGCCGCAGAACGCCGAGTACGTTCTCGACGGTGTGTCCATGATCTCCAAGACCAATAACATCGCCGACGCGGTGAGCGGGATCACACTCAAGCTGACCGGCGTATCGCCGACGCCGTCCGGTGGCGGTGCCGCAACACCGGCAACCATCACTGTGTCTGCGAGCACTGCGACACTGAAGTCGGCGGTCAAGGGTTTTGTCGATACCTACAACGCCCTGATCAAGGCTTCGAATTCCGAGACCCAAGTCACCACCAATCCTGATGGTTCTGTGACTTCGGGCGCTCTCACGGGCGATGCCTCCTTGCGTTCATTGATGTCGTCGGTGCGTACCGAGTTGAACGCGATGGGCGGGACGGGGGATTTGAAGTCACTCGCTCAGTTTGGCGTCAAGACTGATCAGAAAACCGGGTTGCTGTCCGTCGACGATAAATTGTTCGACGCCGCCGCGCTGACCAACGCTGCCGACATCAACGGTATCTTTACCGGTGACACCGGTTTGCTGGCGCGCATGAAGACCGCCACCGACAGCTTTGCCCTGAGCAAGACCGGTGTGTTCGCTGCGCGTTCTGCAACCCTGACCGACAGCCTGAACGACTTGAAAAAGCAGCAGGACTCCCTCGATGCACGTATGGCCAGCCTGCAAACCAGCCTGACGGCCAAGTACACCGCGATGGACTCCCTTGTGGCCAAGCTGCGGGCACAGAGCGACAGCATCATGACCACGCTCAATGCGCTGAACAATCCGAAAGACAACTGATCCGGATCAGGCATGAAAAAACCCAGGCAGTCTGTAATGACAGTGCCTGGGTTTTTTCATTGGTGGCGGGTCTGCGTTAAAGTTATGTGTCGTTCAGTCGACATAAAGACCAGAGCAATCCTTTTTCAGTTGTTATCTGTCACGAGGTAGAAACATGAACCCCATGAGAGCCCTTCGCCAATATCAGAAGGTCAATTCCCATGCTCAGATCTCTGAAGCCAACCCTCATCGCCTGGTACAGCTGCTGATGGAAGGCGGGCTGGATCGCATGGCCCAGGCCAAAGGCGCGATGGAGCGGGGCGACATCGCGCTCAAGGGGTTGATGATGGGCAAGGCCGTGGACATCATCATTGGCCTGCGCGATGGCTTGAATCCGGAAAAAACCGACGATCCGGCATCGCTGCAGCAGCTCGACAATCTTTATGCCTACATGATGACGCGTCTGATGGAAGCCAATCGCGATAACGACGCGACGATCATCGACGAGGTGTCGGGTTTGCTTGAAACCCTGAAAAGCGGTTGGGATGCCATTGCCAATCAAACGGCCTGAAGGTCTGAGGATCACGTCATGAGTCAAGCACTGCGGCGTATAGAAGAAACCCGTGAAGCCCTGATCGACGCCTTGGCGGCGCGCAATTGGGATGCGATTGGCGAATTGGATACGGCCTGTCGCGAATGCGTTGACGAGGTGCTCAGCGAGGCGCCGATCGACGAAGAAGCATTGCGCAGTAATCTGGAAGGGTTGTTGGCAGTCTACAAAGACCTGCTGACCGCGACGATGGGTGAGCGCCAGGCGATAGTCGACGAGATGACGCAGATCAACCAAGCGCAAAACGCGGCAAAGGTTTACCATCTGTTTGGTTAATTGACGCCAGTTAATCCAAACATAGTGCGCCATAAATTTGACTGTGCACGGTTTTTTGACTTAACTAGTGGCTGTTCCAGATTTCAGTCGTCTTCAGGCATATTTATGCCTGCAAGCGTTTAGCTTGCCCCAGCATTTTGGGCATCGAGTTGACTAGGGAAGTTGCTATTGCATGTGGCGTGAAACCAAAATTCTGCTGATAGATGACGATAGCGTCCGCCGCCGCGACCTGGCGGTGATTTTAAATTTTCTCGGCGAAGAAAATTTACCCTGCGGTAGCCACGACTGGCAGCAGGCTGTCGGCTCTTTATCGTCTAGTCGTGAAGTGATCTGTGTCCTTATCGGGACGGTCAATGCTCCTGGTGCACTCATGGGCTTGCTAAAGACACTCGCGACATGGGATGAGTTCCTTCCGGTTTTGTTAATGGGCGATAATTCTTCCATTGACCTGCCGGACGACCAGCGTCGCCGGGTACTTTCGACGCTCGAAATGCCGCCCAGCTACAGCAAACTGCTCGACTCGCTGCACCGTGCCCAGGTCTACCGCGAAATGTACGACCAGGCCCGCGAGCGCGGTCGCCATCGCGAACCCAATCTTTTCCGCAGCCTTGTCGGCACCAGCCGGGCGATCCAGCACGTCCGTCAGATGATGCAGCAAGTGGCCGACACAGACGCCAGCGTGCTGATCCTCGGTGAGTCCGGGACCGGCAAGGAAGTGGTCGCGCGCAACCTGCATTACCATTCCAAGCGCCGTGAAGCGCCGTTCGTGCCGGTCAACTGCGGCGCGATCCCGGCTGAACTGCTGGAAAGCGAATTGTTCGGTCACGAGAAGGGTGCCTTCACCGGTGCGATCACCAGCCGAGCCGGACGTTTCGAACTGGCCAACGGCGGTACCCTGTTCCTCGATGAAATCGGCGATATGCCGCTGCCGATGCAGGTCAAGTTGCTGCGCGTATTGCAGGAGCGCACCTTCGAACGCGTGGGCAGCAACAAGACCCAGAGCGTCGACGTGCGCATCATTGCGGCGACCCACAAGAATCTCGAAAGCATGATCGAGATCGGCACGTTCCGAGAAGACTTGTACTACCGCCTGAACGTGTTCCCGATCGAGATGGCGCCGCTGCGTGAGCGCGTCGAAGATATTCCGCTGCTGATGAACGAGCTGATCTCGCGCATGGAGCATGAGAAGCGCGGTTCGATCCGCTTCAACTCCGCGGCGATCATGTCGCTGTGCCGTCACGGCTGGCCGGGCAACGTCCGCGAGCTGGCGAACCTGGTGGAGCGCATGGCGATCATGCACCCGTACGGTGTGATCGGCGTGGTCGAGTTGCCGAAGAAATTCCGCTACGTCGACGACGAAGACGAGCAACTGGTCGACAGCCTGCGCAGCGACCTTGAAGAGCGGGTGGCCATCAACGGTCATACCCCGGACTTCACGGCCAACGCCATGCTGCCGCCGGAAGGTCTGGACCTGAAGGACTACCTCGGTGGTCTGGAGCAAGGCTTGATCCAGCAGGCGCTGGAC
Source organism: Pseudomonas sp. NFX98 (assembly GCF_047784845.1). Taxonomy (NCBI): domain Bacteria; kingdom Pseudomonadati; phylum Pseudomonadota; class Gammaproteobacteria; order Pseudomonadales; family Pseudomonadaceae; genus Pseudomonas; species Pseudomonas sp. NFX98. The sequence continues at coordinate 134,384 of NZ_JBLNNF010000020.1, forward strand.
GACGCCAATGGCATTGTGGCGCGCGCCGCCGAACGCCTGCGTATCCGTCGCACCACACTGGTGGAAAAGATGCGCAAGTACGGCATGAGCCGTCGTGACGGAGATGAGCAGGCGGATGATTGACGCCTGTTTTTCAAGCGCTTCATTTATAAGCAGTTTTTTTTAGGCACGGGTATTGCTACGTCCCTCGCAACGTTCCGTTTCACTGACGGTCAGCCAAGCGAGAGAGCACGATGCCCCAAGTCGCCCAGATGTCTCCTGTCCCTAATGCCCTGGGGCAATCGTCGTCCGTAGAACAGGCAAGCCGGCTTGGCCTCGAGCAGGCATTCGCTCTGTTCAACCAGATGTCCAGTCAGTTGACCAGTTCCTACAGCATGCTCGAAGCCCGGGTCACCGAGCTCAAGGGTGAACTGGCCGTGGTCAGCGCCCAGCGCATGCAGGAACTGGCGGAAAAAGAACGCCTGGCCAACCGTCTGCAGAACCTTCTCGACCTGTTGCCCGGTGGCGTCATCGTCATCGACGCCCAGGGCATCGTGCGCGAAGCCAACCCGGCAGCCTGCGAACTGCTCGGCCTGCCGCTGGAGGGTGAGTTGTGGCGGCATGTCATTGCTCGCTGCTTTGCGCCTCGCGAAGACGACGGTCATGAAGTTTCACTCAAGGATGGTCGGCGCTTGTCGATCGCCACGCGCTCGCTGGATGCCGAGCCCGGCCAACTGGTGTTGCTCAACGACCTGACTGAAACCCGTCACCTGCAAGATCAGCTGGCGCGACACGAGCGACTGTCCTCTCTCGGGCGCATGGTTGCGTCGCTCGCTCACCAGATTCGTACGCCGTTGTCCGCCGCGCTGCTCTACGCCAGTCATTTGACTGAGCAGGAATTGCCGGTCGAGACCCAGCAGCGTTTTGCCGGGCGTCTCAAAGAGCGCCTGCACGAGCTGGAGCATCAGGTGCGCGACATGCTGGTGTTTGCACGCGGTGAATTGCCGCTGACCGATCGCGTAAGTCCCAAACAATTGATGCAGTCGCTGCAAGCGGCAGCCCTGACCCATGTGCAGGACCTGCCTATCCGCTGGCAGTGCGACAGCCATGCCGGCGAGTTGTTGTGCAGTCGCGACACCCTGGTCGGGGCCATCCTCAATCTCATCGAAAACGCTATTCAGGCCAGTGCCGGTGACGTGCACCTGAAGGTCCACCTGTATACCCGCGACAACCACTTGCGTGTGTGCGTCAGTGACAGCGGCAGCGGGATCGACGGCGTTGTGCTGGCGCGTCTGGGTGAACCGTTTTTCACCACCAAGGCCACCGGTACCGGCCTCGGCCTGACCGTGGTCAAGGCAGTTGCCCGTGCCCATCAGGGCGAGTTGCAATTGCGTTCGCGGGTGGGCCGAGGCACGTGTGCGCAGGTCATCCTGCCGCTGTTTGTCAGCGAAAAAAGCAGCGCTCAGGGAGCGGAGTGAAAGTCATGGGTATCAAGGTTCTACTGGTCGAGGATGACCGCGCTTTACGCGAAGCACTGGCCGATACGCTGTTGCTCGCCGGCCACGAATACAAAGCCGTCGGTTCGGCGGAAGAGGCCTTGGCCGCGGTCGAGGCCGAGGCGTTCAATCTGGTGCTCAGCGACGTCAACATGCCGGGCATGGATGGTCATCAACTGCTGGGCTTGCTGCGGGCGCGCCAGCCGCAACTGCCGGTGTTGCTGATGACGGCGCATGGTGCCGTGGAGCGCGCAGTGGATGCGATGCGTCAGGGCGCGGCAGATTATCTGGTCAAGCCTTTCGAGCCCAGGGCTTTGCTCGATCTGGTCGCCCGGCATGCGCTGGGCAGTCTCGGCAGTGCCGACAGTGAAGGGCCAATTGCCCTTGAGCCGGCCAGTGCGCAGCTGCTGGACCTGGCCGCGCGGGTAGCTCGCAGTGATTCCACGGTATTGATCTCCGGCGAGTCCGGGACGGGCAAGGAAGTGCTGGCGCGCTACATCCATCAGCATTCCCATCGCGCCAGTCAGCCGTTCATTGCAATCAACTGCGCGGCGATCCCGGACAACATGCTCGAAGCCACATTGTTCGGCCACGAAAAGGGCTCGTTCACCGGCGCCATTGCCGCGCAGGCCGGCAAGTTCGAACAGGCCGATGGCGGGACCATCCTGCTCGACGAAATCTCCGAAATGCCTCTTGGCCTGCAAGCCAAACTGCTGCGCGTGCTGCAAGAACGCGAGGTCGAGCGCGTTGGCGCGCGCAAGCCGATCACCTTGGATATTCGCGTGGTCGCGACCACCAACCGTGACCTGGCCGGGGAAGTGGCGGCGGGGCGTTTCCGTGAAGACCTTTACTATCGCCTGTCGGTGTTTCCGCTGGCGTGGCGTCCGTTGCGCGAGCGCACCGCCGATATCCTGCCGCTGGCCGAGCGGTTGCTGGCCAAGCACGTCAATAAAATGAAGCATGCCGCGGCGCGACTCTCGCCCGAGGCGCAAGCGTGCCTGATCGGTTACCCGTGGCCGGGCAATGTGCGTGAGCTGGACAACGCGATTCAGCGTGCGTTGATCCTGCAACAGGGCGGCCTGATTCAGCCGCAGGATTTCTGTCTGGCCGGGCCGGTCGCCTGCGCGCCATTGCCGTCGTTGGCGCCGGTACCGGTGCGTCCACTGGAAGTCGACGCCGAGTCTGCCGGTGCGCTAGGGGATGACCTGCGTCGTCGCGAGTTCCAGATGATCATCGACACCCTGCGCACCGAGCGTGGCCGTCGCAAAGAGGCCGCCGAGCGCCTGGGCATCAGCCCGCGCACCTTGCGCTACAAGCTGGCGCAGATGCGTGATGCCGGGATGGATGTAGAAGCATATTTGTTCGCCACCTGACCCTATTCCTGTAGGAGCGAGCTTGCTCGCGATGGTCGTTAACGATTGCGCGGGGTTTCAGGATAAACGCGTTGCTCTTGCGTCCTTCGCGAGCAGGCTCGCTCCTACAGGGGATCGTCTCGAAAGCTGGCACCCTTGTTGCTAACACCTCAGTACCCGCCGAGTGAGCGTCAAAAAATTGCGGGCCGCCAAAGAGAGAAATCATGAGCCAAGGTATTGAATTCAATCGGTTGATGCTGGATATGCGCGCCATGCAAATGGACGCCATGTCTGCGCCGAAATCGACTGCCGCCGTCCCTGAACTGAATGGCAGCAGCTTTTCCGACATGCTCGGTCAGGCCGTCAATAAAGTGAACGACACCCAGCAGGCTTCCAGTCAGTTGGCCAGTGCCTTCGAGATCGGTAAAAGCGGCGTCGACCTGACGGACGTGATGATTTCCTCGCAGAAGGCCAGCGTGTCTTTCCAGGCGTTGACCCAGGTGCGTAACAAACTGGTTCAGGCTTACCAAGACATCATGCAGATGCCGGTTTAAGGACGAGATTGAGTCATGGCAGAAGCAATCGCCGATAATGTTCCGGCCAAGGCCACACCGATAGACGGCAAGCCGCCGCTGTTCGGTCTGTCCTTCCTGGAAAACCTCTCCGAGATGACCATGCTGCGTCAGGTGGGCCTGTTGGTCGGCCTGGCCGCGAGCGTGGCGATTGGCTTTGCCGTGGTGTTGTGGTCCCAGCAGCCGGACTACCGTCCGCTGTACGGCAGCCTTGCCGGTATGGACGCCAAGCAGGTGATGGACACCCTGGCCGCCGCCGATATTCCCTACACCGTCGAACCGAATTCCGGTGCCTTGCTGGTCAAGGCCGAAGACCTGTCACGTGCGCGGCTCAAACTCGCGGGCGCTGGTGTCACTCCCAGCGATGGCAACATCGGTTTTGAAATTCTCGATAAAGAACAAGGCCTGGGTACCAGCCAGTTCATGGAAGCCACGCGTTATCGTCGTGGCCTCGAAGGTGAGCTGGCGCGCACGATTTCCAGCCTGAACAACGTCAAGGGTGCCCGCGTGCACCTGGCGATTCCGAAGAGTTCGGTGTTCGTGCGCGACGAGCGCAAGCCGAGTGCTTCGGTACTGGTTGAGCTGTACTCCGGTCGTTCGCTGGAGCCGGGTCAGGTGGTGGCCATCATCAATCTGGTGGCGACCAGCGTTCCTGAGCTGAGCAAGTCGCAGATCACCGTGGTCGACCAGAAGGGCAACCTGCTTTCCGATCAGGCGGAGAACTCCGAGCTGACCATGGCCGGCAAGCAATTCGACTACAGCCGTCGCATGGAAAGCATGCTCACCCAGCGTGTGCACAACATCCTGCAACCGGTGCTGGGCAACGATCGCTATAAAGCCGAAGTCTCGGCCGACGTTGACTTCAGCGCCGTCGAATCCACTTCCGAGCAGTTCAACCCGGACCAACCGGCGTTGCGCAGCGAGCAGTCGGTCAACGAACAACGCACCGCCAGCAATGGTCCGCAAGGTGTGCCGGGTGCCTTGAGCAACCAGCCACCAGCACCGGCGTCCGCGCCGCAAACCACGGGTGGCACTACCGCAGCGGCAGGCATGGTGCAACCAGGCCAGCCACTGATCGATGCCAACGGCCAGCAAATCATGGACCCGGCTACCGGTCAGCCAATGCTCGCGCCGTACCCGGCGGACAAGCGTCAACAGTCCACCAAGAACTTCGAACTCGACCGTTCCATCAGCCACACCAAGCAGCAACAAGGCCGTTTGAATCGCCTGTCGGTGTCGGTGGTGGTGGACGATCAGGTCAAGATCAACCCGGCCAACGGTGAAACCACCCGCGCGCCGTGGACCTCCGATGAATTGGCGCGCTTCACTCGCCTGGTGCAGGACGCGGTCGGTTTCGACGCTAGCCGTGGCGACAGCGTCAGCGTGATCAACATGCCGTTCTCCGCCGATCGCGGCGAAGTGATTGCCGATATTCCGTTCTACTCCCAGCCGTGGTTCTGGGACATCGTCAAGCAAGTCATGGGTGTCCTGTTCATCCTGGTGCTGGTGTTCGGTGTGCTGCGTCCGGTGCTCAACAACATCACCGGTGGCGGCAAAGACAAACAACTGGCCGGCATCGGCAGCGACGTCGAGTTGGGTGGCATGGGCGGCCTGGACGGCGAACTGGCCAACGACCGCGTCAGCCTCGGCGGCCCGCAAAGCATCCTGCTGCCGAGCCCGAGCGAAGGCTATGACGCACAGCTGAACGCAATCAAGAGTCTGGTGGCAGAAGACCCGGGTCGTGTGGCCCAGGTCGTGAAAGAGTGGATTAACGCAGATGAGTGATAACCGAGCCGTTGCCGCCAAGCTGTCCAAGGTCGACAAAGCCGCGATCCTGCTGCTGTCCCTTGGCTCTACCGACGCCGCCCAGGTGCTGCGCCACATGGGGCCCAAAGAGGTCCAGCGTGTGGGCGTGGCCATGGCGCAGATGGGTAACGTGCACCGCGAGCAGGTCGAGCAGGTGATGAGTGAGTTCGTCGACATCGTCGGCGACCAGACCAGCCTGGGCGTCGGCTCCGACGACTACGTGCGCAAAATGCTCACCCAGGCACTGGGCGAAGACAAGGCCAACGGCCTGATCGACCGCATCCTGCTGGGTGGCAACACCAGTGGCCTCGACAGCCTGAAGTGGATGGAACCGCGGGCGGTTGCCGACGTGATCCGTTACGAGCACCCGCAGATCCAGGCGATCGTGGTGGCTTACCTCGACCCGGATCAGGCCGGTGAAGTGCTCGGCAACTTCGACCACAAGGTGCGCCTGGATATCATCCTGCGCGTCTCGTCGCTGAACACCGTGCAGCCAGCGGCGCTGAAAGAACTCAACCAGATTCTCGAGAAGCAGTTCTCCGGCAACTCGAACGCCTCGCGTACCACGCTGGGTGGCATCAAGCGTGCGGCCGACATCATGAACTTCCTCGACAGCTCGATCGAAGGCCAGCTCATGGACTCGATCCGCGAAGTCGACGAAGACCTGTCCGGTCAGATCGAGGACCTCATGTTCGTGTTCAACAACCTGGCCGATGTCGACGACCGCGGTATCCAGGCACTGTTGCGCGAAGTGTCTTCCGACGTGCTGGTGCTGGCCCTCAAGGGTTCGGACGAAGGCGTCAAGGAAAAGATCTTCAAGAACATGTCCAAGCGTGCGGCCGAACTGTTGCGCGACGACCTGGAAGCCAAAGGCCCGGTACGCGTCAGCGATGTGGAAACCGCGCAGAAAGAAATCCTCACTATCGCCCGCCGTATGGCCGAGGCCGGGGAAATCGTTCTCGGTGGCAAGGGCGGCGAGGAAATGATCTAACACCATGGCCAAGCATGATGATTCACCCACTGACCTGATCCGGGCCAGGGATGTCAGTGGTTTCGATACCTGGGCGCTGCCCAGTTTCGACCCGCCGGCACCCGAGCCTGAACCGGAGCCGGAACCCGAACCGCCGGAAATGGAAGAAGTGCCGCTGGAGGAAGTCCAGCCACTGACCCTCGAAGAACTCGAAAGCATTCGTCAGGAAGCCTATAACGAAGGCTTCGCGGTGGGTGAGAAAGAAGGTTTCCACAGCACCACGCTCAGGGTTCGCCAGGAAGCCGAAGTGGCGCTTTCGGCCAAGATCGCCGGGCTGGAACAGCTGATGGCGCACCTGTTCGAGCCTATCGCCGAACAAGACACCCAGATTGAAAAGTCGCTGGTCGACCTCGTGCAGCACATCACCAAACAGGTGATTCAGCGCGAACTGGCCATTGACTCGACGCAGATCGAACACGTCATGCGCGAAGCCCTCAAGCTTCTGCCGCTGGGCGTGGGCAATGTGCGGCTGTACATCAATCCGCAGGATTTCGAACAGGTCAAAGCCCTGCGCGAACGCCATGAAGAAACCTGGCGCATCGTCGAAGACGAATCGTTATTGCCTGGCGGTTGCCGGGTCGAGACTGAGCACAGTCGCATCGATGCCACGGTGGAAACCCGCGTCAAACAGGTCATGGACAAACTGTTCGATCAGCTCCACGAGCAGGCCTTGCATCCGGCCGCGCCGGACGTGAGCCTTGAACTGCCGATCGACAGTAAGCCCGCAGCCGCTGCCGATCCGGACCTTCCCGATGCGCCTTGAACGCACCAGTTTCGCCAAGCGCCTCGGTAGTTACGCCGAGGCCACGGAACTGGCCGGCGCGCCGATCCTCGAAGGGCGCCTGCTGCGCATGGTCGGCCTGACCCTCGAAGCCGAAGGCTTGCGCGCCGCCATGGGCAGCCGCTGCATGGTGATCAACGACGACAGCTATCACCCGGTGCAGGTCGAAGCCGAAGTCATGGGCTTCTCCGGCAGCAAGGTCTTCCTGATGCCGGTCGGCAGCGTCGCTGGCATCGCGCCCGGTGCTCGCGTCGTTCCGCTTTCCGATACCGGTCGTTTGCCGATGGGCATGAGCATGCTCGGGCGCGTGCTCGATGGCGCCGGTCGTGCGCTGGACGGCAAGGGCGGGATGAAGGCCGAAGACTGGGTGCCGATGGACGGCCCGACCATCAACCCGCTCAAGCGCGAACCGATCAGCGAGCCGCTGGACGTGGGCATCCGTTGTATCAACGGCATGTTGACGGTCGGTCGCGGTCAGCGACTCGGCCTGTTCGCCGGTACTGGTGTCGGTAAATCCGTGCTGCTGGGCATGATGACCCGCTTCACCGAGGCCGACATCATCGTCGTCGGGCTGATCGGCGAGCGGGGTCGTGAAGTTAAAGAATTCATCGAGCACATCCTCGGTGAAGAAGGGCTCAAGCGTTCCGTGGTGGTGGCGTCCCCGGCGGACGATGCGCCGCTGATGCGTCTGCGCGCCGCCATGTACTGCACGCGAATCGCCGAATATTTCCGCGACAAGGGCAAGAACGTCCTGCTGCTGATGGATTCGCTGACCCGTTTCGCCCAGGCGCAGCGGGAAATCGCCCTGGCCATCGGTGAGCCGCCAGCGACCAAGGGTTATCCGCCGTCGGTGTTCGCCAAATTGCCGAAACTGGTGGAGCGGGCGGGTAACGCCGAGAAGGGCGGCGGTTCGATCACCGCGTTCTACACCGTGCTGTCCGAAGGCGATGACCAGCAGGACCCGATTGCCGACTCGGCGCGGGGCGTGCTCGACGGGCACATCGTGCTGTCGCGGCGATTGGCGGAAGAAGGTCATTACCCGGCCATCGATATCGAGGCGTCCATCAGCCGGGTGATGCCGGCGGTGGTGTCGCCGGAACACATGATGCGCGCGCAGTACTTCAAACAATTGTGGTCGCGCTATCAGCAGAGTCGTGACCTGATCAGCGTCGGCGCTTACGTCGCCGGTGGTGATCGCGAGACTGACCTGGCGATTTCCCTGCAACCGCAACTGGTCAAATACCTGCGCCAGGGCCTCAACGACAGCATCAGCCTGGGCGAAAGCGAAGCGTATCTCGCCTCGATCTTCGCGCCTGCGGCGGGCGGCTAACCGGTCATGGCCCAGACTCGGGCAGGGCGTCTGGCGCCCGTGGTGGAAATGGCCGAGAAGGCCGAGAAAACCGCGGTCCAGCGTCTGGGACACTTTCAGGGGCAGGTGCGTTTGGCCGAAAGCAAACTGGCCGACCTCGAAGCCTTTCGTCTCGATTATCAAGAACAGTGGATCGTGCGCGGCAGCAGCGGCGTGTCGGGCCAGTGGTTGCTCGGCTATCAGGGCTTTCTCGCGCAGTTGGGCACGGCCATTGATCAACAGCGACAAAGCCTGGCCTGGCACCAGAACAACCTGAACAAGGCACGGGACACCTGGCAACAGGCGTTCGCCCGGGTCGAAGGCTTGCGCAAACTGGTTCAGCGCTACGCCGATGAGGCGCGGGCACTCGAAGACAAACGCGAGCAAAAGCTGCTGGATGAATTGTCCCAGCGCTTGCCGCGGCAGGATGCGTATTGAGGGGCGGCTTTGAAAAGATCGCAGCCTGCGGCAGCTCCTACATTGACCGCGTGCAAATTCGATACTGTAGGAGCTGCCGCAGGCTGCGATCTTTTGATCCTGGCTTTTGCCTTGCCCCAACCTCTACCAAATGCTAAACCTTGTACAAGCAGGTTTACCAATGACAAGGAAGCCATGACATGTCAGTCGTTACAGAAGTCTCGCCGGATGGACAAAAACTGACGATATCGATCAAGGGACGCTTCGATTTCGCCAAGCATCAGGAATTTCGTGAGTCCTACGAAAGTCGGGATCTGGCCGAAGTCGTTGTCGATTTGAAGGAAGCAACCTACCTCGACAGCTCCGCACTGGGCATGCTGCTGCTGTTGCGTGACCACGCCGGTGGCGAAAATTCCGATATTCGCGTGGTCAACAGCAGTTCCGACGTGAAGAAGATCCTAGCCATCTCCAATTTCGACAAACTGTTCGACATCAGTTGATCGCCGTGCAGCCTGCACTCGAATCGCTGACGATCCTGATCGCCGAAGACAGCGCGGCCGACCGTATGCTGTTGTCGAGTATCGTCCGGCGTCAGGGACATCAGGTGCTGACGGCTGCCAACGGTGCCGAAGCGGTCGAGGTGTTTCGCCTGCAACGTCCGCAACTGGTGTTGATGGACGCAATGATGCCGGTGATGGACGGTTTCGAGGCCGCACAACAGATCAAGGCGCTGGCGGGCGAAAACCTGGTGCCGATCATCTTCCTCACGTCGCTGTCCGAAAGCGAAGCGCTGGCTCGCTGTCTGGAGGTCGGGGGTGACGATTTTCTGGCGAAGCCGTACAACCAGGTGATCCTCGCCGCCAAGATCAAGGCGATGGACCGCTTGCGGCGATTGCAGGCAACCGTGTTGCAGCAGCGTGACCAGATCGCCCGGCACCACGACTATTTGCTCAATGAGCAACGGGTGGCCAAGGCTGTATTCGACAAAGTGGCGCATTCCGGTTGCCTGAACGCGCCCAACATTCGCTATCTGCAATCGCCTTACGCACTGTTCAACGGTGATTTGCTGTTGGCCGCTTTTACTCCGGCGGGCGACATGCATGTGTTGCTCGGCGATTTCACCGGCCATGGCTTGCCGGCCGCCGTCGGCGCGATGCCGTTGGCCGAAGTCTTCTACGGCATGACGGCCAAGGGCTACGGCCTGGCGGAAACCCTGCGCGAGATGAATGCCAAGCTCAAGCGCATCCTGCCGGTGGACATGTTCTGTTGTGCGACGCTGCTGTGCCTGAGCTTTCAGCGGCGCTCGGTGGAAGTCTGGAACGGCGGCATGCCGGACGGCTATCTGCACAATATCGCCAGCGGTGAGCGCACACCGCTGATCGCCCGGCACTTGCCGCTTGGCGTGTTGAGCCCGCAAACGTTCGATGACCGCACCGAAGTGTTTCCGATGGCGCTGGAGGATCGGGTTTTCCTGTTGTCCGACGGGGTGATCGATACCTGCGATGCCAGTGACCAGTTGTTTGGCGTGCAGCGTTTGCAGCAGGTGTTTGCGGCCAATCGTCAGCCGGATGCGCTGTTCGAGGACATCCAGCAGGCGCTGCGGGACTTTGGTGGCGAGGCTCGCGACGATGTGAGCATGGTCGAAGTCAGTCTGTTGGAGCCGGCTCAGCTGAGTCCGCCCGCGCCGGTCTATTCCGACAGCGGCCAGTCCTGCCCGCTGGACTGGTCGGTGAGTTTCGAGTTTCGCGCCGCTACGCTCAAGCGCTTCAATCCGCTGCCGTACTTGTTGCAACTGTTGCTTGAGGTTCACGGTCTGCGGGCGCAGAGCGGGGCGCTCTACAGTGTGTTGGCCGAGTTGTATTCCAATGCCCTTGAGCATGGCGTGCTGGGCTTGGACTCAAGCCTCAAGCGCAGTGCCACCGGGTTTGGTCATTATTATCAGCAGCGCAATGCGCGTCTCGATGAGTTGCAGGACGGTTATGTGCGCGTGCACCTGCAAGTCACGCCGCTAGGCGAGGGCGGTTGCCTGGTGATTCGCGTCGAGGACAGCGGCAAGGGATTTGATGTTGACCGAGTATTGGAGCGCCCCGTGGATCCTGTCCGTTTGTCGGGGCGCGGTGTAAGTCTGGTCCGTCAGTTGGGGCGTAATGCCAGTTGGTCCGACGATGGTCGTACTGCCCGCGTGGAGTTTTTCTGGGAGGCTCTGGCATAATCCGCGCATTCTTGATCAAGGAGTGAGCAAGTGGCTGACAAACATCTGGACCCGGACGTGCTGAGCGCGTTGCGGGAAGTCATGGAGGATGAGTTTTCGACATTGGTCGATACCTTCCTCGCGGACTGCGAAGAACGCCTGCAACTTTTGCGTCAGGCGGATTCGGCTGCGCAATTGACCGAGATTGCCCACAGCTTCAAAGGCAGCAGCAGCAACATGGGCGCCATCAGGCTTGCCGAGCTGTGTGACACGCTTGAGCACAAGGCCAAAACGCTTTCGGCTGCCGATATCGACCAATTGATCGGCGAAATCGAAAGTGAGTTCGCCATTGTTCGGCCTCTCTATGAATCCGAGCGACAGCGATCCCCGGCGGCAAGCTGATTCGCCCCGCGCCTTTCGTCGTCATCCGGCGAAACTGGCGCGACCCTTGCAGATAACTCTCTAACTGTACCTACGATCCCAGTGCAGCGGAGACCGTTAAATGCCCGTTACCCCCAATAATCTTCTTCAGACCGTCGCGCCGGCCAAGGCGCAAGCCAGCGCCGCCAATTCAACGGCGCTGACCGCTGAGCCCGGGGACAAGGCTTCCAGCTTCGCTCAGGTGTATGCCAAGCAGGCTCAGAACAAGCCTGTCACGCCGGCTGATGGTGCTGCCAAACCGGTCCGTGACAAGGTTGCGGACGGCGCCGGCAAGAAGGACGTCGCCGACGACTCGTCTGCCGCCGCGGAACCGGCGGTTGCCGATAGCGGCAAAACCTTGCCCGCCGATAAACCGACACAGGCCGATGACAAGACCGCCAGCGATGATTCGGCGGACACCGCGCAGACGCCGGTCGTCGATGCCGCCCCTGTCGATCCGACGCTTGATCCTGCCTTGCTGCTGGCGGCGCAACCGGTAGTCACCACGCCCGTACCGGTTACTCCGCCGGTTGTAGAGGCTGCTGAGCCGTCGGTCGAAGCGCCAGTCGCAGCGGCAGTGGTCGCTGCGCCGCTTGCCGCTTCCACCGATACCGAATTCGATCCCGAAGCCGATCCTCTCGACGCATTGCCGGCCTTGCGCATGGCGATGGAGCAGAGCGGCCACGTTTCCGCTTCCAGCCAGGCTCAACCGAAAGCCGCACCAACGCCTGCCCAGGCGCAGGCCGATGGTGAGCAGACCGCGGCGCAGAACTTTGCCGCCGGCATGGCCAGCATGCTCGACGTGCAGGCCGACAAGGACAGCACCAGCCAGGGTGGCGAGAAGGCGTTCAGCGGTCTGATCGATGACGGCCTGAAGGATCTGAAGTCGGCCAGCAGCGATACCCGGGTCGACGATTTCGCCAACCGACTGGCGGCACTCACGCAAGCGGCTACGCCGAAAACCGCCAATGCGTTGCCGGTGAACCAGCCGATCGCCATGCATCAGAGCGGCTGGACCGAAGAAGTGGTGAACCGGGTCATGTACCTGTCCAGCGTCAACCTCAAGGCGGCGGACATTCAGTTGCAACCGGCTGAACTGGGGCGCCTCGACATTCGCGTGAACATGGTTCCGGATCAGCAGACCCAGGTGACGTTCATGAGCGCCCACCCCGGTGTGCGTGAAGCGCTGGATGGTCAGGTCCATCGCCTGCGCGACATGTTCGCGCAACAGGGCATGGGTCAGGTTGACGTCAATGTGTCGGACCAGAACCGTGGTTCGCAGGACCAGAGCCAGAATCAGCAGGCCCAAAGTGGACGTACCAGTGCCAGTGGTGGTCGTCTTGATTCAATGGATGACGAAATCGCTCCAGGCGTTGCCGAAGTCGCCACACCGGTTACCAGCGTGATCGGCTCCAGCGCGGTCGACTATTACGCCTGATAAAACGCCAAACCCCTGTAGGAGCGAGCCTGCTCGCGATGGTCGTTAACGAAAACGCGTGTTTGCTGGCTAAACGCGGCGCTTTTGAATTCTTCGCGAGCAGGCTCGCTCCTACATGGCATAACACTTGCTCTTGCCTATCCGTGCGACTGTGAAAACCCGAATAGTGACGGATTATTGGCATGGCGAAGAGCGAAGCAGCAGTAAAAGACCCCGCAACCAAAGGCAAACTCAAGCTGATTATCGCGGTCGTGGTGGCTCTGCTGCTGGCGATCGGTTTGTCCGTGGGGGCCACCTGGTACTTCATGCACAGCGCCCAGAGCAAGCCGGCGGCCGTGGTTGAAACCGCACCGCAGGGCAAGCAGCCGGCGATTTTCGAGTCGATGGCGCCGGCGTTTGTCGCCAACTACAACCAGAACGGCCGTCAGCGCTACATGCAGGTGAGCATCACCATGCTTGGCCGCAATCAGGCAGATCTGGATGCGCTCAAGGTGCACATGCCGGTGATCCGCAACAACCTGGTCATGCTGTTCTCCGGGCAGGACTTCGCCACGCTCGCGTCGCCGGTCGGCCAGGAAATGCTGCGCCAGAAAGCCACGGCCAGCGTCCAGGAAGTGGCGCAGAAAGAGCTTGGCAAAGTGGTCATCGAACAATTGCTTTTCACTAATTTCGTACTGCAGTAGGAACACGACATGGCCGTGCAGGACCTGCTGTCCCAGGATGAGATCGACGCGCTGTTGCATGGCGTGGACGATGGTCTGGTACAGACCGATAACGCTGCCGAACCCGGCACCGTCAAAAGCTACGACCTGACCAGCCAGGATCGCATCGTCCGTGGACGCATGCCGACCCTGGAAATGATCAACGAGCGTTTCGCCCGCTACACGCGCATCAGCATGTTCAACATGCTGCGTCGCTCGGCGGACGTGGCGGTCGGTGGCGTGCAGGTGATGAAGTTCGGCGAATACGTGCACTCGCTGTACGTGCCGACCAGTCTCAACCTGGTCAAGATCAAGCCGCTGCGCGGCACCGCGCTGTTCATCCTCGACGCCAAACTGGTGTTCAAGCTGGTGGACAACTTCTTCGGCGGCGACGGCCGTCACGCCAAGATCGAAGGGCGTGAATTCACCCCGACCGAACTGCGTGTGGTGCGCATGGTGCTGGAGCAGGCCTTCATCGACTTGAAGGAAGCCTGGCAGGCGATCATGGAAGTGAACTTCGAGTACATCAACTCGGAGGTGAACCCGGCGATGGCCAACATCGTCGGCCCGAGCGAAGCCATTGTGGTGTCGACCTTCCACATCGAACTCGATGGCGGTGGCGGCGACCTGCACGTGACCATGCCGTACTCGATGATTGAGCCGGTGCGCGAAATGCTCGACGCCGGCTTCCAGTCGGACCTCGACGACCAGGACGAACGCTGGGTCAACGCCCTGCGTCAGGACGTGCTGGATGTCGACGTGCCGATCGGCGCCACGGTTGCCCGCCGCCAGTTGAAACTGCGCGACATCCTGCACATGCAGCCGGGGGACATCATCCCGGTGGAAATGCCGGAAGACATGATCATGCGCGCCAACGGCGTGCCGGCCTTCAAGGTCAAGATGGGCTCGCACAAAGGCAACCTTGCGTTGCAGGTGATCGAGCCGATCGAGCGCCGTTGACCGGCGCTCGTACCCAATTCGCTGTTAACCGAATTCTGAATTTTTGCTCGCCGAGGACACATCATGGCTGACGATATGAACATGCAGGACGACCAGGCGCTGGCCGATGAGTGGGCTGCGGCCCTGGAAGAAACCGGCGATGCCGGGCAGGCTGACATCGACGCCTTGCTGGCAGCCGATTCTGGCGGTTCCGCGTCCAACCGCCTGCCAATGGAAGAGTTCGGCAGCGTGCCGAGAAACAACGATCCGGTCACGCTCGATGGCCCGAACCTCGACGTGATCCTCGACATTCCGGTGTCGATTTCCATGGAAGTGGGCAGCACCGACATCAACATCCGCAACCTGCTGCAACTCAACCAGGGTTCGGTGATCGAGCTCGATCGCCTGGCCGGTGAGCCGCTGGACGTGCTGGTTAACGGCACGCTCATCGCCCACGGCGAGGTGGTTGTGGTCAACGAGAAGTTCGGCATCCGCCTGACCGACGTGATCAGCCCAAGCGAACGCATCAAGAAGCTGCGCTGAGTGAAAAGGTTTCTCGGGGTTCTTCTGGCGTTGCCATTGAGCGTGCTGGCGGCCGAGCCTGCCGCCACGACTGCCGCTGCGCCAGTAGCCAGCAGTGGCGTGGCCGGGCAATTGACGCAACTGGTGTTCGGCCTGCTGCTGGTGCTGGGGTTGATCTTCTTCCTCGCCTGGCTGTTGCGCCGGGTGCAGCAGGCAGGCCCGGCGGGCAAAGGGCAGGTGATCGAGCTGATCGGTTCCCGCGCCCTCGGTCCGCGTGATCGTCTGATGCTGGTACAGGTCGGCAACGAACAGATTCTGCTCGGCCTGAGCCCCGGAACCATCACCGCGTTGCATGTGCTCAAGGAGCCGGTGCAGGTGCCGAGCGCGACTGAAAAGACCACGCCGGAATTTGCCCAGCGCCTGCTGGAGATCCTGGGCAAAGATCAGAAGGATAAGAAGTAATGGGTGCGTTACGCATCGTCTTGACGCTGGTCCTGATGCTGGCAGCGCCGTTGGCGTTTGCCGCCGATCCGTTGTCGATCCCGGCGATCACGCTGGGCACCAACGCCGAAGGTGCTCAGGAATATTCGGTCAGCCTGCAAATCCTGCTGATCATGACCGCGCTGAGTTTCATCCCGGCGTTCGTCATGCTGATGACCAGTTTCACCCGGATCATCATCGTCTTCTCGATCCTGCGTCAGGCCCTTGGGTTGCAGCAAACGCCGTCGAACCAGATCCTCACCGGCATGGCGTTGTTCCTGACCCTGTTCATCATGGCGCCGGTGTTCGACCGCGTGAATCAGGACGCCTTGCAACCGTATCTGGCGGAAAAGATGACCGCGCAGGATGCCGTGGCCAAGGCCCAGGTGCCGATCAAGGATTTCATGCTGGCCCAGACGCGCACCAGCGATCTTGAACTGTTCATGCGCCTGTCCAAACGTACCGACATCGCCACGCCGGATCAGGCGCCGCTGACCATTCTGGTGCCGGCCTTCGTGACGTCGGAGCTGAAAACCGCGTTCCAGATTGGCTTCATGATCTTCATTCCGTTCCTGATCATCGACCTCGTCGTGGCGAGCGTGCTGATGGCCATGGGTATGATGATGCTGTCGCCGCTGATCATTTCCCTTCCATTCAAAATCATGCTGTTCGTGCTGGTCGATGGCTGGGCGCTGATCATCGGCACCCTGGCCAGCAGCTTCGGCGGTGTCTCGCCATGACGCCGGAAGTTGCGGTCGACATCTTCCGTGAAGCGTTGTGGCTGACCACGCTGATGGTCGCCGTGCTGGTGATTCCGAGCCTGCTGGTGGGCCTGATCGTGGCGATGTTCCAGGCCGCCACCCAGATCAACGAACAAACCTTGAGCTTCCTGCCGCGCCTGTTGGTCATGCTGGTGACACTGATCGTGGCCGGGCCATGGCTGGTGCAGACCTTCATGGAATACATCCTGCAGTTGTACGGCAGCATTCCGCAGGTCATCGGTTAAGCCATGTCGTCGCTGCTGCAACTGACCGATACCCAGATCAGCACCTGGGTGGCGACGTTCATGTTGCCGCTGTTTCGCGTCGGCGCGCTGCTGATGGTCATGCCGGTGTTCGGCACCTCGCTGGTGCCCAAGCGCATACGGCTTTACTTCGCGATCGCCATCACGGTGGTCATCGCACCCAACCTGCCGCCCATGCCGCCAGTCAATGCGCTGGACTTGAGCGGGTTGCTGCTGATCGCCGAGCAGATTCTCGTCGGCGCGATCCTCGGTTTCTCCTTGCAGCTGTTCTTCCAGGCCTTTGTGGTCGCGGGGCAGATCGTCTCGATTCAGATGGGCATGGGCTTCGCTTCCATGGTCGACCCTACCAACGGTGTGTCGGTGGCGGTGATCGGGCAGTTCTTCACCATGCTGGTGACGCTGATGTTCCTGGCGATGAACGGCCATCTGGTGGTGTTCGAAGTGCTCACAGAAAGCTTCACCACGCTGCCGGTCGGTAGCGGCTTGATGGTCAACCATTATTGGGAAGTGGCCGGCAAACTGGGCTGGGTCCTCGGCGCGGCGCTGTTGCTGGTGCTGCCGGCAATCACCGCGCTGCTGGTGGTCAACATCGCGTTTGGCGTGATGACCCGGGCGGCGCCGCAACTGAACATTTTCTCCATCGGCTTCCCGCTGACCCTGGTGCTCGGGCTGTTCATCGTCTGGGTGGGGCTGGCGGACATTATCAATCAGTACCAACCGCTGGCCTCCGAGGCCTTGCAGTGGCTACGCGAACTGGCACAGGCGCGCTGACTCATGTCTGAAAGCGAAAGCGGTCAGGACAAAACAGAAGACCCCACGGAGAAAAAGAAAAAGGACGCCCGTGAGAAGGGTGAGATTGCCCGTTCCAAGGAACTTAATACGCTGGCGATCATGCTCGCCGGTGCGGGTGCGTTGCTGATATTCGGCGGAGCGCTGGCCCAGGAAATGATGGACCTGATGCGTCTGAACTTTTCGCTATCGCGAGAGGTGGTGCTGGATCAGCGTTCGATGGGCACCTATCTGCTGCACTCGGGGCAAATCGCCTTGCTGGCGATTCAACCGGTGATGATCACCTTGCTGCTGGCCGCGTTGATCGGCCCGATTTCCCTCGGTGGCTGGCTGTTTTCCGCCGGCACCATGGCCCCCAAGTTCAGCCGTATGAACCCCGGTGCCGGGCTCAAACGCATGTTCTCGGCCAAGGCTATTGCCGAACTGCTCAAGGCGCTGGCGAAGTTTTTCATCGTGTTGTTCGTGGCCCTGCTGGTGTTGTCGGCGGACATCGACGACCTGCTGCGCATCGCCCACGAACCCCTGGACCGGGCGATCACTCACAGCCTGCAAGTGGTCGGCTGGAGCACGCTGTGGATGGCCTGCGGCTTGATCATCATCGCGGCCGTGGACGTGCCGATCCAGCTCTGGGAAAGCATCAAGAAACTGAAAATGACCAAGCAGGAAGTGCGCGACGAGCACAAGGACCAGGAAGGTCGACCTGAGGTCAAACAACGCATTCGCCAACTCCAGCGCGAAATGTCCCAGCGGCGGATGATGGCGGCAATTCCCGACGCCGACGTGGTCATCACCAACCCGACCCACTACGCCGTAGCCCTCAAGTACGACCCGGACAAGGGCGGCGCACCGATGCTGATCGCCAAGGGCAGCGACTTCCTGGCGTTGAAGATTCGTGAGATCGCGGCGGCTAATGAGATTCTGCTGCTGGAATCGCCGGCGCTGGCGCGGTCCATCTACTACTCCACCGAACTTGAGCAGGAAATTCCCGGAGGGCTGTACCTGGCGGTCGCGCAGGTACTGGCTTACGTCTACCAGATCCGCCAATACCGCGCAGGCAAGGGAAAGCGGCCGGATCCGCTCAAGGATGACCTGCCGATTCCGCCGGACCTGCGCCGCGATTCCTGATTTTTTGTTGTCGGTGCCGGCCTCATCGCGAGCAAACTCGCTCCCACAGGGTTCCTGGCCGTACATGAATATTGTGTTCGCTGAGGATCAGTGTGGGAGATTCTATGGTTGAGGGGAAGCCCTCAACCTGCTTTCGGTTGGTATTCACCTTGCCCTTTTAGCAGTGCAAATACGATCCGGGCAAGCTTGCGAGCCAGTATCACCAGGGCCTGCGTGGT